>JADFXO010000135.1 GCA_015233485.1 Nitrospirota bacterium | reverse complement strand
TATCTGCCACGGTATGCTTCCGGACTGCGTTGGGGAGGGCTGTGGTGAATGTCCTGAGAAACTAAAATACGTTACTTGTTCCATTAAATATATTCTCAACAAGATGCGAGACAGGGGGGTAAACGCCAGGGACATTGAGGTAAAGGCCTTTGGCGGAGGCGATGTCCTCACGTATAAAAATTATGACGCTAAGGCAACAGTGGGAAGGCAAAATATAGACGCGGCGCTGGAAATCCTTGGTGCCCTTGGCCTTAAACCTAAGACATCCGACCTTGGGGGCGACAGAGGGCGCAAGATTTTTTTTAATACACAAACAGGCGAGGTTCTGCTCAGAAAATTGAGGAAGACCGCGGTGGAATGTGGCAGGGTAACTTAATGAGTAAAATATTGGCAATAAAAGGTGGACGATGAGAGATAAAATAAAGGTACTTATAGTGGATGACTCGGCGATAGTGCGCCAGACGCTGTCGGATATCCTGTTCGTCTGATTCTCAGATAGAAGTAATGGGTACGGCATCGGACCCATTCGTCGCAGCCAAGAAAATTCAGGAAGAGGTTCCTGACGTAATAACTCTGGACGTTGAAATGCCCAGGATGGATGGTCTGACCTTTCTGAAAAAAATAATGAGCCAGCATCCGATACCCGTAGTGATGTGCTCATCGCTTACTGAAAGCGGTTCTGAGACGGCCTTAAAGGCGATGGACCTTGGCGCCGTTGAGATAATAACCAAGCCGCGAATGGGCACTAAGCAGTTCATTGAGGAATCCAGGATGGTGATCTGCGACATAGTGAAGGCGGCGGCCTCATCAAGGCCGAGACGTCTATCGGCACTAAGGACAGAAAAAATGGTTGCACCAAAGTTGACTGCGGACGCGGTACTTGAGAAACCGACATCGAAGGCAATGATTCAAACAACTGAAAAAGTAGTAATTGTGGGCGCGTCAACGGGCGGGACAGAGGCTTTAAAGGTATTTTTGGAGGACTTTCCCACGGATTGTCCGGGTATTGTGATAGTCCAGCATATGCCTGAGCACTTTACGGCCGCGTTTGCAAGGAGGCTGGACAGCATCTGCCGAATCTCTATAAAAGAGGCGCAGGACAACGATACGGTAATCCGAGGCCATGCCCTCATAGCCCCCGGCAACAAACATACGCTGATAAAAAGAAGCGGCGCGCGCTATCACGTAGAGGTTAAAGACGGCCCGCTGGTAAGCCGGCACCGCCCGTCAGTGGATGTATTGTTTCGTTCAGCGGCCAGATATGCCGGCAAAAACGCCGTGGGTGTCATTATGACCGGAATGGGAGACGACGGCGCGCGCGGGATGCTCGAAATGAAGCAAGCCGGAGCAATCACCATAGCGCAGGACGAGGCGTCATGCGTGGTCTTTGGAATGCCCAACGAGGCCATTAAACACGGCGGTGTGGATAAGGTACTACCCCTTGACAGAATAACCCGCGAAGTCCTCAGGCTCTGTAATTCGTAGGGGACATCCACTGTAGGGGACATACGCCTCGGCTGGAGAGACAAAGAGATGCTTGACTTCTTTTTCTGTCATTCTTGTTTTTCATTCCCGTTACCGAATTGGGCAGGGCAAACACATTAGAGAAAAAAACAGAAATTGCCTGTGCAATTAGCTCCAGTAGAGGGTTTCCTGGATTCCTGCTTTCGCAGGAATGACAGAAAAAGAAACAGGAATGACAGATTTAGGCGTTCAATTTAGGAGTTCATATGTCCTGCCTTGTCTGTCATTCCTGCGAAAGCAGGAATCCAGAAGAGTGACATTCTATAGAAATTTGCGTTTGCCCTGCCGAATTGGGTATCTTTTCGGTTATTAGGAGAGAGAAATGGCGATAATTGAAGGTTTCAGGGTAAAGAACTTCGGTGTGCTTAAGGATGTGACCATCGGCAAACTTTGGGCTAAAGAGGGGGCGCCCCTGACGCCTTTGACTGCTGTGATAGGCAAAAACGGAGTGGGTAAGACCACATTGTTCGATGCCTTCGGATTTTTAGCCGATTGCCTAAAATTAGGGGTCGAAGAAGCATGTGATGCCCGCGGTGGTTTCGAAAGGATCCGATCTCAAGGGCAAGGAGGCCCAATTGAATTTAGAATAAACTATATGGAAGAAACAGACGCATTCCTTATAACATATAATCTGGCAATAGGACTGGATGATGGCGGCAGGCCTTATGTTTTAAATGAGGAACTAGCTCGGGCGAAAAGAGAACCAAACAATTTTAACCCATCTCATTATATGAGCTTAACCAATGGAAAAGGCATTGTTTTGAGAGATGCTTTGGAAGGAGAAGATGTAGGAGCAGACTGCAATGGCACTCCATATACACGAAAATCCGAACAAGTTGAACTTGAAGATAAAAGAATATTGGGAATTGCTGCATTAGGTGCACTCAAATCACATCCTAAAATTTCTGCGTTCAGACAATTTATGGAAAATTGGCATTTAAGCTATTTCAACCCTGACGCTGCCAGAAACCAGTTCTCTATCGGAGCACAACCACACTTAAATGCCAAAGGAGATAATCTTGGCAACGTAGTTCAGTATATGGAGCGTGAATATAAAGAGCGCTTTCAGGGTATCCTTGACAATATCGCCAAAAAAATTCCGGGGATAGGCGGGATTGATACGAAGGAGCTGGAGGATGGACGACTTCTTTTGCGTTTTTTCGATAAGGGTTTTGATAAACCATTTTATCATCATCAGATGTCCGATGGGACGTTGAAGGTTTTCACATACATGCTCTTACTTAACGACCCCATGCCGCCGCCGTTTATTTGCATAGAGGAACCGGAAAACGGGCTTTATCATAAACTTTTAGAAACGCTGGCCAATGAATTTCGTGAACGTGCCACAGGACAAAAGAACACCTCACAAGTGTTTATCACCACGCACCAGCCGTATTTCATAAACGCGCTCAGCCCGGATGAGGTTTGGGTCATGACTAAGGGTGAAGACGGTTTCGCGTCCGTTAAGCGGGCAAGTGATGATGAACTTGTAAGAAATCTTTGTGATGAAGCGCTGCCACTAGGTGGACTGTGGTATAGCGACTATCTTGACCCAAGGTAAACAGTTGCATTTTGAGATTCTCGTTGAAGATGTGTCAGGCAAGGCGGCGCTTGATGTCCTTGTCCCAAAGATTATCGGAAGTGATAATACATTCAGAGTCATATCCTATAATGGTATTGGCCATATTCAAAAAAACATGAAATCTAAAACGGAAGCAAATAAGCGAATTCTGCTCGATCAACTTCCAAGATTACTTCAAGGTGCTTGTAAGACATTTATCAAAACTAATTATCCTGGCGCCCTCGTTGTGGTTTGCGATCTGGACGATAAATGCTTGAAGGCCTTTCGTGAGGAATTGTTAGGCGTTTTAAATAGTTGTAATCCAAAGCCAAAAGCCGTGTTTTGTATCGCTGTCGAAGAAGTAGAGGCGTGGTTTCTTGGTGATTTACCCGCGATAAAAAGGGCTTATCCAAATGCAAAAGACAAAGAGCTGCGCAAATATAAAAACGATAGCATCTGCGGTATAGGGGAGAGACTGGCTGACGCCTTATTCGCTGGCGGAGCAGAACAACTGAAAGCAACACATGGCGTCGGCGCCGAAAAATCAAAATGGGCTATAACCATCACCCCTCATATGGATGTGGAAACAAACAAATCCCCAAGTTTTTGTTACTTTCGCGATAAGCTGCGTTCGTTGTCTTACAGCACATAGACAGAGCAATAAGCTCAACGATATAATATCGTTATGGAAACATTGAAAAGCGATGCAGACTTAACCGAAATCATCAACGGGGGGAGACCTTGTGCAAAAAGCACTCACATTTGATACTTGGCGATGCTTTACAGATTGGCTTAAATAGCGGGAAGGCACTTAAATGGCGGGGAGGTAAGTGCGCCACGATGGATTTGAACCATCAACCAACGGATTAAGAGTCCGCTGCTCTACCGTTGAGCTAGTGGCGCAACGCATATCATCGGTATACTCTACAATGTTCACCATGCGTTTGTCAACAACGCAACCGCCCGTTTTTTTTGCTGGCCGGCTTTTGTGTACCAAGCCAAAACGGAGCTGGCTGTTTCTATCTCTATTTTAGTGATAATACGAGGATAACTGTGTAACTCTCACTTTACTAAATATGGTATCATACGGGAGAACAAATTTTAACTCACTTTTAAAGAGGGATTTGAGATGAACACAGGAATCGATACGGTATCAGGAGTTCATGTCGTAACGGGGGCGTTTGGATATTCAGGTAAATATATTGCTCAATCACTGCTGAACACCGGCATTAAAGTGAAGACCATCACGAACTCGCCTGATCGGCCTGATCCCTTTGGAGGCGCCGTTGCGGTGTTTCCGTTTAATTTCGACAAGCCCGATCTCCTCATAGACACCCTTAGCGGCGCCGATGTCTTATATAATACATACTGGGTTAGGTTTAACCACAAGCTCTTTAAACACGCCGATGCCGTTGAAAACACGCTTACACTTTTTGACGCGGCTAAAAAGGCCGGCGTTAAGCGCATTGTCCACGTAAGCATAACAAACCCGAAAGAGGACTCACATTTAGAATATTTCAGCGGCAAGGCAAGGCTGGAGCGTGCGCTGATTGAATCAGGGATGTCTTACGCCATACTTAGGCCGGCGGTCTTGTTTGGCAAGGAGGATATCTTAATCAACAATATCGCCTGGGCATTGAGGAGATTCCCAGTGTTTGGCATTTTCGGCGACGGCAGCTACAAGCTTCAGCCCATATATGTGAAAGACCTCGCGGAGCTGGCCATCGACATTGGTAAAATAAAAGAGAATATAATCATCGACGCCATAGGACCTGAGACCTTTACATTCAGAGAACTGGTTTTAACCATCGGGGAAATCATCGGCAAACGAAGGCCAATCGTGTCCATATCGGATGATCTGGGATATTATTTCGGCAGTGTTATGAAATATATAACCGGAGACATACTGATTACGCGGGAAGAGATAGACGGCCTCAAGAATAATCTGCTTTACGTACGGTCGCAGCCCACAGGCCAGACAAGCCTTACCCAATGGCTAAAGGAACATGCCTCTACAGTCGGAACCCGATACGCCAGTGAACTCGGCAGGCGGGTCGAAAGAACCGGCTCATACGATTAGCCGCAAACGTAGTGGTGGCCGCGACGCAATTATTAACAGATTTGGTATAATTGCCTGATGAGTTTTATGACTTCCGGAGATGGAGCTGTGTACCCAAAAAAGCTGTTTATCTTCGTGCTGCTTTCTACGATTTTGTTTTTTGCTGTAGTAGTGTGGCAGGGGTTTTCTTCTATCAGGGACATTGTTGCTGTGAAGGCAAAATATTTTCGCCTTCAGGAGCTTATCGGCGTTATTTTAGAAAACGACGAGGTGCTGGCAATGTCCGCCCGCATGGGGGCTGCCTCCGGCGACCCGCAGTGGGAGAAGCGATACTCAGACGCCGGCCCCATTCTCGACGCCGCCATCAAAGAGGCAATAAAACTCCTTCCGGAAAAGCAACTTATCGACACCATAGCCTCAACAGACGCCGCTAACACAGAGTTTGTCAAAATGGAAAAACAGTCTTTTGATTTTGTCCACCGGGGTAAATACAAAGAGGCATCAAACTTATTATTCAGCCAGCAATATGCACAACAGAGAGCCTTATATCGCGGGGGTATTGATAAGGCCATATCGTTTATGAAGGCCGCGATCAGAGACGCCCTCAATAAACAGCAACAACGGGTATATTCTACTATTCTAATTATGGCTGCTGTCATCATAATAATGATGGTCTCATGGTTCAGGCTTCTGAAAACATACAAGGACTACAGCTCCAAACAGGCGCAGGCATTGAGCGACCTGATAGATTCAGAAGAAAAATCACGGCAAATTGAAGAAACCGCACGGCAGGCCGAAATGGGCAAGGAGTTACAGACATGTATGACCTTCACAGAGTTCGGCAATGTGCTCACCTCAAAACTGGCCACTGTTATGGGCCTGGTATATGGCGCCTTCTATGTAAACGATCAGGCGCGTGCAACGCTGCAAAGGTTCGGCGGCTATGCCTGTGAGGACATTGGCCGCGGCCAGACACTTAAATGGGGACAGGGACTTGTCGGACAGGCCGCGATTGATAAGCGGGCGATTTCAGTAGAGCTGTCAACTGGCGACAATATTGCAACGCCAATCGGATTGGGCAGTCTGATTATCAGGAATGTCTTGCTTGTGCCGGTTGTACACAAGGATGAGGTTCAGGCGGTTATAGAGCTTGGATCTTTGGGGCAATTCAACGAGAGACAGCAGGCATTTCTCAATACCATGCTTCCTGTCATCGCCATGAATATTGAAATTCTGTCGGCAAATATTGAAACCCGTGAGCTGCTTGAAAAAAGCCAGATACAGGCACTAGACCTCTCCGTCTCGCAAATACAGCTAAAGGCGCGTAGTGACGATTTACAAGCAAGCAAGGAAATTTTGGCTCAGGCCGAGGAGCGCAGCCGCCTGATTCTATCATCCGTAAGTGACGGCATTCTTGGCATGAACACCGACGGGAGGATTACCTTTATTAATCCCGCTGTCCCTGCGTTGCTTGGTTACACCGAGGATGAGATGATCGGTGAGCGTATGCACAGGTTGATGCACTACGCCTATCCGGATGGCAGGGAATTTCCAATAGATGAGTGCTCCATGTTTCATACATCTCAGGATGGGCAGCCCAGAAAGATTGACAATGAAGTCCTATGGCGCAAGGACGGCACCTCGCTACCGGTCGAATATTCAACCACGCCGGTTTACAAGGGAGGCCAAATAGTAGGTTCTGTCATCGTGTTCCGTGATATTACCGAGCGAAAGAGGGCGGAAGACACCATGCGCGAAAGCGAGCGCCATTTGCGCTACTTGCTTGAGACCTGCCCGTTCCCCTTACGTCTCATAAAAACCAATACGCGTTCGGTACTCTTTGCCAATCAGGCTTATGCCGAATTGTTAAATACCACATTTGATAAAGTTGTCGGCATTGACCCCCGGCAGGTTTATAAGGATAAGAATGTCTTCGATGAGGTTTCAAAACGCTTGGCCAATGGAGAAGACGTTCTTAATATGCTGTTTGAGATCAGCCTTGGAAATGACAAAGATAAATGGCTGATAGGTTCATATATACATGTAAAATATTTGGGTGATGACTGTATGGTAGGCTGGTTTTTCGATGTGACGGAACTGCAGCGAGCCAAAGAAATCGCCCGCGAAAACGAACGCCAATTACGCTATATGCTTGAAACCTGCCCTGTGGCGGTACGTGTCATGAACAACAGGACGCGTTTACTGGTCTTTGCCAACCAGTCCTACGCCGACCTTCTATGTGTCCCCATTGATCAATTGATTGGCATCAATCCTCGTCAGTTTTACAAGGATGAGAAGGTCTTTGACGAGGTTTCACAACGCTTAGCCAATCGGGAAGATATTCTTAATCTGCTGTTTGAGATCAGCCTTGGAAATGACAAAGATAAATGGCTGATAGGTTCATATATACATGTAAAATATTTGGGTGATGACTGTATGGTAGGCTGGTTTTTCGATGTGACGGAACTGCAGCGAGCCAAGGAAATCGCCCGCGAAAACGAACGCCAATTACGCTATATGCTGGAGACCTGCCCGTTGTCGGTACGGATCATGAACAACAGGACGCGTTTACTGGTCTTTGCCAACCAGTCTCTCTCTGACCTTGTAGGCATCCCTATCGATCAACTGCTTGGCATCAACCCCAGGCAGTTCTTCCATGATGAGAAAGTCTTCAATGAGGTTTCACAACGGTTAGCCAATGGAGAAGATATACTTAATCTACTGTTTGAGGCTGTGAGAGCCAATGGCGAGTATTTTTGGGTGGTGGCCTCTTATATCCATGTAAAATATGGTAATGATGACTGTGTACTGGGCTGGGTTTTCGATGTGACAGAACTCCGGCGTGCGAAGGAAATCGCTAACGAAAACGAGATTCATTTGCGCTATATGCTGGAGTCTTGCCCTGTGGCGGTACGCGTCATGAAGACGAAGACGCGTTCACTTATCTTTGCCAACCAGTCATACGCCAGGATGTTCCATGCCAGTCTCGATAAAATGGACGGCATCAACCCCCGGCAGTTCTACCAGGATGGGACGGTCTTCGATGAGTATTCACGACGGTTAGCTGACGGAGAAGACCTCCTTAACCTGTCGCTTGGACTTCGGACCGTAGATGGCGAAGACATTTGGGTGGTGGGTTCCTACATCCATGTAAAATACGTGGGTGAGGACTGTATACTGGGCTGGTTTTTCGATGTGACGGAACTCCGGCATGCAAGGGACGCTGCCGAAGCCGCCGGCCAGCGGTTTAAAATGCTCTTCAATGCTTCGACTACCGCCCACGTCATTATCAATAGCAACTCTGAGATCGTTGCCTGCAACGTCTCCGTGCTGCAATTGCTTGACTATCAGTCTATGGACGATATATTTGGCAAGCATCCTGCTGCCTTGTCGCCGGTATTGCAGCCAGATGGCCGGGATTCAATTGAGAAAGGCCACGAGATGGTCGCTATTGCCATCGCAAGCGGACATCACACTTTTGAATGGTGGCATCAAGATAGCCATGGTGAGATAATCCCTATCGAGGTTACGATCGTACCTGTGACTATGGACGGCCAACCCCACATGATGTGCATGTGGCATGACCTGCGTTCACGGCTTGAAATCGAGCGTCAGCTGCGCGAGTCCAAGGAAATCGCAGAGGAAGCGACTAAGATGAAGTCAGATTTCCTTGCCAATATGAGCCACGAAATCCGCACCCCGATGAATGCCATCATTGGCATGTCGCACCTCGCGCTTCAAACCAATCTCGACGCACGGCAGCGTAACTATATCGAAAAGGTTGACGCGGCTGCTAAAAATCTGCTCGGCATTATTAACGATATACTCGATTTTTCCAAGATAGAAGCGGGGAAGTTGCAGTTTGAAAGCGCAGACTTCTACCTTGAGGACGTCATGGAACATATGGCAGACCTCTCCATAGTAAAGGCGCAGGACAAGGGTTTAGAGTTGCTGTTCGACGTAGGAACCGATGTGCCGGCAGCCCTGATAGGCGATTCTCTAAGGCTTGGACAGGTGCTGATTAACCTGGTCAATAATGCCATTAAATTTACCGAAAAGGGCGAAATTACCGTGGGCGTACACCTCGTCGAAGATGAGCCTGGCGGTGTGCGTCTGCGTTTCGCTGTTACTGACACGGGGGTTGGCCTTACCGAGGTGCAGCGTAAGAAGTTATTTACGGCCTTTTCTCAGGCGGACAGCTCCACCTCGCGCAAATATGGCGGCACCGGACTTGGACTGACCATCAGCAAGCGTTTGGTGGAGATGATGGACGGAGAGATAGGTGTAGAGAGCACTCCAGGCGTCGGCAGCACGTTTCACTTTACCGCCAGATTCGGCCTGCAACCCGGGCAGCGCACACTGTCAGGCGCGTCAGAAGACTTAACCGGACTGCGTGTTTTGGTGGTTGACGATAACTCAAGCGCCCGGGAGATCATGCTTTCCATGTTAATGTCTTTAAAATTCGACGCCTCTGCCGTAAACAGCGGCATGGACGCTATAGCCGAACTTCAGCGGGCGCAGAGTGATAACAAACCATACGGGTTGGTGCTTATGGACTGGCAGATGCCGGGCATGGATGGTGTGGAA
>JADFXO010000134.1 GCA_015233485.1 Nitrospirota bacterium | reverse complement strand
TATAATAAAGTATACGGTTCTACTATAACATACTCTTATATCGTTAGTCAACGCGCCATTTTGAAAAACACTAAATTAATATTTTGTCAAGTGTTTTACATTCCTTCTATAAAACAAGACTTTCTGAGGATTGCAGCCCCGTATTATGGCACAAGAGGCAGTCCTTCGCCTGGTTATGCGAACTGCCGGCTGTAGCGGTAACAGTGGGAACAGTGACAGAAGTGACTGACGGCACAACGGCGGCGCCGCTACCGCTTCCCCCTCCGCCACCGCCGCTTTTGTCAAAGCACGATACGAGAAGAGTTACCATCAAAATGGCCGCTGCCGTTTTGATGGGCACTTTTTTCGTCAGCATTTCGTCACCATGAGGATATTAAAGAGAGTTTGCCGGTCAACAATAACAGCCCCATCGTTATAAGAAGGATTCCGCCAATGAATTCCACAACCGCAAAGAATTTACCAAATTTCCTGACAAAGCCTATAAAACTCGTCCAGAACAGCCCGGCAATGAAAAAAGGGATCCCCAGTCCGGCGGAAAACAGGGCAAGAAATATCATCCCCTGATATACGGTCTCCTGTCTCGACGCCAACAGCAGTATCGCGCCAAGCACCGGCCCTATACACGGGCTCCAGCCCGCACCGAATGTAAGCCCCACGATAAAGGCGCTGAATATGCTTGCCCCCGTGTTTCTTTGTGCCTTGAGCTGCCGGTATAGCAGCAGGTGTGCCTGAAACAGATATAGCGCCGTAATAAAGGCCCACGCCCCGGCAATTATAAGGAATGTCTCTTTCTCCATCAGCTCAAAACAAAACGCTGTTATAAAAAGAAACCCGGCACCGGAGAATATCTTTAAAAAATCATCCCTGAGAAAGAGATTAGTAAAATGAAGGCCGAAGAATATAACCGTCGCGCCGCCAATTCTGGAGATAACCTGCTGGGAATCGGCAAAAAGCCGCCCAAGGGCGGTGGCCGTTGCCCCCATTATGATAAATACGAGCGAAAAACCGCCGATAAAAAACAACACCGGTATCAGGGATTTAAACGGTTGAACCTTTACCTGTGTGCCGGTAGCGTCGGCCCCCACACCCGTGATAAAGGACAGATACGCGGGTACTATCGGTAGGACACACGGGGCCAGGAATGTTACCACCCCTGCCGTAAACGCCGATATATGTGTTAGTTCCAAGTTGTTCTCCTTGTGTTTTCCAACCCATTCACTTCCAATCCATTCACCTTGGCGCTTAGTGCGTTGCCACCCATATGGATTTTATTACGCCGGACGATGTTTTGTCAAGATGCAGATTATTTACGTGGGTTGTCTTGCTGCATGGGTGAATAGAGGCGCCCACATATGTGGGCGCCTCCTCTGCCTGTGTTAACGCGTTCCTACTATGTGCCAGTCAGTATTGGAAACTGTTTGCAGAATTTTGGTGCTTTGTATGGTTGTACCATTCATCAACCAGAGAACGTTGTATCCGTAGACTTTGTTTCTCCAGAGTATGTCCGGTTTGCCGTCGCCATTATAATCGGCAATACTCACGATTTCCCAGTTGGTGTCCGCAACCGTAAGCGCCGGCAGCGCGCCAAAAGAGGTTACCGTTGTACCGTTCATATACCAGTAGGCGATGTTGCCGGATTGTGTGTTCCTCCAAAGTACGGTCGTTGTGTTGTCACCTTTGAAGTCTCCCGTGCCTGCTATAACCCAGTTTGTGTCTGAGACAGTGCTTAAGAAAGTCTCAGCTTGGGGAGTGATACCGTTCATGTGCCATACGACATTGTATCCGTAAACAGTGTTTCTCCACAGTATATCGGTGTTGCCCGTACCGTTGAAATTTCCTGTCCCCGCAATAATCCAGTTTGTGTCTGATACAGTGGGCAGTAACACTTGCGATATGGGAGTTACTCCGCTCATATGCCATACAACATTGTAACCGTAGGTTTGGTTTCTCCATAGGATGTCGGTTTCAGCGCCGCCGCCAAAATTGCCCACACCAACTATGTTCCAAGCGGTATCGGCAACAGTTGACAAAATTTTGTAATTCGGCGTGGCCAGAGAGGCATTGTCCCATATGACATTCTCACCTGTAGAGTAGTTTCTCCAAATAATGTCCGCAGCGCCGTCTGTAAGTAAGTCGCCTTTGATTATTGGAGTAGGTGTCGGTGTCGGCGTAGACGAGATGCCAGTGCCGGTTAACGATATATTCATAAGGCTTGTGTTCGAGCTTATTTGCATAGTCGTTGCTTTTGCGCCAGTGGAAGTAGGCGAAAATACAACATTGATTGTACAGCTATTTCCAGGTGTAATCGTAGGCGTAAGGCTTGGACAAGTGTTGGTTGTTATTGTAAACATCCCTGCGTCGCCTCCGCTATTCGCTATCGAACTGATAACAAGGTTGCTGCCCCCTGAGTTATATATCCCGAAAGTCACAGTCTGGGAAGAACTCCCTACTACTATACTACCAAAACTTGCTGACGTGCCGGGATTCACGGTTATGGCAGTAGAACCGGCGCCAGTACCGGTTAACGATACACTCGTAGTGGGAGCGTTTGAAATAATTTGCATAGTCGTTGATTTCGTGCCAGTGGAAGTAGGCGAAAATGTAGCAGTGATTGTACAGCTGGCTCCAGGTGAAATCAAAGGCGTAAGGCTTGAACACGTACCGGGTGAGATTGTGAACATCCCTGAGTCACCCCCCGTATTCGCTATCGAAGTGATAGAAAGGTAAGAGCCTCCCGGGTTGGTTATCGTAAATGTCTTAGACGAGGATGTACTCGCTGGTTGTACCGAACCAAAATCCCATGTTGTGGGGGTTACGGTTATGGAAGCTACAGTACCCCCGCCACCGGAAGCAGCAGCAAAGTTATTTCCCATTGAATCAGCACCGCTTAATGTTACACCAGCACTTGCTGGTGAGAACACAAGGCCTGTCTTGGAGGGCGTCACAGTATAGTTTCCGTCAGAAAGTCCCAGAAAACCATACATGCCGTTGGCGCCGGTGGTTGTTGTGCCGCTGGCAGCTCCGGTAAGAGATACCGTTACCCCGGCTACTCCTATACCATTGCTGTAAATTACCCCTGATATTGAATGAACGGTTGTTACGGCGTTTGATGCCTGAAAGTTCTGCGTAACGGCAGGTCCGCTCATCGTCAAACTACCGCTTGTTGGACTGAAGGCGTAGCCACCGTCGCCTGGAATTACAGTATAGCTTCCGTTAGACAGTCCTGTAAAATAATACATGCCTCTGCTGTCGGTAAATGTTGCGCCCCCGCCAGCTCCGGAAAGTACAACCAATACCCCGCTTAATCCGGTTGTTTCCAACTGATAACCGATTGAAATTGTCCCTGATATCGAGTTTGCTGGCGGTGGGACGATCGTTCCCGTAAAGTTATTTCCCGTAGAGTTAGCGCCGCTTAATGTCACACTACTGCTTGATGGAGAGAACGAATAGCCGCCGTCAGTTGGCGTTACAGTATAGTTTCCGGCATTAAGTCCTATAAAACTATACATGCCGTTGCTGTCGGTAGTTGTTGTGGCGCTGGCGTCTCCGGAAAGGATTACCGTTGCCCCGCTTATTCCAGTTGTTTCCGGCTGCTGATCAGTAGTAATTACCCCTGATATTGAGGCCGCCGACGCAAAAGAGCAAACCAGTATCAGCGCAATAAATAATGTGGTCACTTTGACCAGCGCCAAGAGCTTTCTGTTGCTGAATAATTTGCCCTTTCCTCTTACATCAGATTGTCCACTTCCATGATCAAGCATGTTGCCTCCTTTTTCACATTCTATCTTAATTTTGTATGTCCAGTTTTTCATGGACAGTCCCATTAATAAGTATAGACGCCCACCATAATGTGGGCGCCGCCTCTGCCTGTGTTAACGCGGACCTACTATCTTCCTGAATACTGTTTCCGCAGGTAAACACTTAATTAAAGCCCTTTCCACTAAATCGGTTAAGCTGCGTCCCTCAATTATGGCTTGAGCCTTGGCTTGCTTAATGACGTCACGATTAAGTAGAAAAGTTGCTCTATGTTTACTTATACGATTAGTTGCCATAATTGCTGTTATATCACAACTTGTAGTAGTTGTCAAGAGTTGTTATTACATATATGTCAAATTGACAGAAATATACTATATTGCCTGTGAGGCCAGCTCCGGGAAGTTCAGTATCAATGCCCGGTCACTGCGAATTGCTGTGGCGAGGGCGGGATTTAGATATGAATTTATCTTGATTTTTAATAAGACAATTGTTTATTATCAACTCAATGTATCATAGTTATACTGGCGGCTCAGCAACGGGGGTGTATCGGGGGTGTATTGTGAGGATGGGGGCATAATGGAAAGGGACGCGAATATGCTCATCGGCGTTTTGAGGCACAGTCATGTGTTTTCACACCTATCCGAGGATGAGTTGCGCCTTGTAATCAGCAAGGTCCACATTCGGGAGTACGATAAAAACGCCAGATTTATGCACGAGGGCGATTCCAATAATTTTATGTACCTGATTATATATGGACGAGTTAAGATCAGCCTTGTCAACTCTGAAGGCAAAGAAATGATTTTAGCGATTCGGCAAAGCGGAGACTATTTCGGGGAGATGTCGTTGATTGACGGCAAGACCAATAGCGCCACCGTATGCGCTATGGAAAAGACCATGATTGCCGTTATTTTTAAAGAAGATTTCTGCGTCTTGCTCCATTCCCAGCCCAAACTCTTGCTTGGTATGCTGAGGGAGCTGTGTTTTCGCCTGCGGGAGGCAAATGAGATTATTGAGAGGCTGTCCTATAACAAAGCCCCGCAGAAGCTCGGGCTGTTGTTTAAGAACTATATCAACCGCTACGGAAAAAAAGACAACGATTCTATTGTCTTAACCATCAAACTGACCCATCAGGAAATCGCCGATATGAGCGGGCTGGTGAGGGAAACGGTTACCGCTACCATCAACCAATGGAAGAATGACGGCTATCTTATCACTAACGGAGACGGTTTATTTTGCTTTTACCCATCTTTCTTAGAAAAATTTCCAGTTTTGTAATCAGGATTACGTCGTGTATGTAATTCAAATGACATACACACGGCCAATCTATCTGTTATCCTAAAATCAAGGCAATAGAGAAATATCAAATTACTAAGGAGGAGAGCATGAAAAGGACGATTTTAATGGCGGGGTTAGTAGTTGGATTGATTTGCACACTGATAGGGATAGTTTATGCCGGTGAGGCTCTTAAGTCAACTGCGCTGAACTCGGCTATCAAGGAAGCCGGGGCGAAGTGGCAGGCAGGTGAGACGCCCCTTTCGTCTTTGACTGACCAGGAGAGGCAAGGGCGTTTAGGACTCATCCAACCTACCCTGACAGGCCATGAGAGACTCGCCCCGCTGACGCAAGGGGCAACCCTGCCGTCAAGCCTTGATTGGAGAAACAACAACGGCAACTGGGTTACTTCGGTTAAAGATCAGGGAAACTGCGGCTCTTGCTGGGCATTCAGCACAACCGCCGCATTAGAGTCCTATACATTGAGGAAGAACAATACCCCCGGCAAGGACAGCAATACTCCTAATTCATTAGACTTGTCCGAGCAGGTAGAGGTTTCGTGCAGCGGCGCCGGAAGCTGTAACGGTGGTTATATCAACTATGCCTCGGACTTCTTACGCAACACTGGTGAACCAGTGGAGTCTTGCTACGCATATACGGCAACAAACGGCACATGCTCAAGCGCTTGTGGAAGCCGCGTCTCCTCAGCAGACACGATAAACTCGTGGCTGTGGGTTTCAACTTCCACTACTACTGTTGACACGTTAAGAAACGCACTTAATCTGTACGGCCCGTTAGTAACGGTAATGGCGGTTTATTATGATTTCTTTTACTATACCAGCGGTATCTACAGCTACGTAAGCGGTCCTTATGAAGGTCTCCATGCAATATTGCTCGTGGGCTACAATGACGCGCAGCAGTATTTTATCGTGAAAAATTCATGGGGCAGCAGTTGGGGTGAAAATGGTTACTACAGAATAGCGTATTCACAGGTTACAAGCGTGGTAGGATTCGGTATGGCCACAATAGCATACCCGCAGCCAAATATTACAGTAACCCCTGCCTCATTAACAGTAAAGGCCGGCTCATCAGGCACAGCGGCAGTTTCAGGCGGGCAGTCGCCCTACTCTGCCACTACCGCAAATGCCCAAATTGCAACGGCCTCCGTAAGCGGCGCCACTGTTGCTATTACCGGTGTTTCAGCCGGCCAGACAACCGTCACCGTAAAAGACGGCTCCGGAAACACTACGACCGTCTCTGTAACTGTTACATCGGTACCAGGGGCACCAACAATAACGGCGGTAGTTGGCGGAAATGGCAAGGCAACGATATCCTTCACAGCACCCTCATCCGATGGGGGCAGCCCGATAACAAGCTATATCGTAACATCCAGCACCGGCGGGATAACAGCTACGGGAGCATCATCGCCAATTACGATATCTGGTCTGACAAACGGTATTTCTTATACATTTACAGTGAAGGCAATCAACGCCGTTGGAACTGGCCCGGCGTCCGCCGCCTCAAGCAGCGTAACGCCCACATCATCTGTCCTGGGAGCACCCACAGGAGTAACCGCAACGGCCGGCAACGCCCAGGCAACGGTTTCCTTCACAGCTCCGGCATCCAATGGAGGCAACGTGATAACGGGCTATACGGTAACATCCAGCACCGGCGGTGTAACAGCCACGGGTACTGCATCTCCGATTACGATAACCGGCCTGACAAACGGCACTGCTTATACCTTTACGGTAAAGGCAAACATCGCCATTGGCTCAGGTCCGGCGTCCTCTGCCTCAAACAGCGTAACGCCTCAGGCATCAGTACCAGGGGCACCTACAGCAGTAACCGCAACGCCCGGAAATGCCCAGGCAATGGTGTCCTTCACAGCGCCGGCATCCGATGGAGGCAGTTCGATAACGGGCTACACGGTAACATCCAGCCCCGGCGGCGTGACGGCCTCGGCGACCGCGTCGCCTATAACGGTATCCGGCCTGACAAACGGCATGGCTTATACATTTACGGTAAAAGCGATTAACAGCGTCGGCTCAGGCGCGGCGTCCTCCGCTTCAAACGGCGTAACGCCATCGGCGACAGTCTCATCCGTTGGTGTCGCCGTTTCAGCCGGCATTTACCATACGGCAGCGCTGAGCAGCGATGGGACGGTCTGGGCTTGGGGGCAGAATGGGTATGGCCAGTTAGGCAACGGCACACAGACAATCAGCAGTGTCTCACCGGGGCAGGTAAGCGGTTTGACCGGTGTTACAGCCATCGCCGGTGGATACACACATACGATAGCGCTGAAAGGCGATGGGACTGTCTGGACTTGGGGGGATAACGGTTATGGCCAGTTAGGCAACGGCACAACTACGGGCAGTTATACGCCCGTACAGGTAAGCGGTTTAACCAGGGTTACAGCCATCGCCGGTGGTTTTCAGCATACGACAGCCCTGAACAACGATGGTACTGTTTGGGACTGGGGATATAATGGCTCCGGCCAGTTAGGCAACGGCACGAACACGAACACTGATACCCCTGTTCAGGTAATATTCTCCAATAACGGCGCTACGGCATTCTACACGGTATATCCGTCAGCCGGGGCTAACGGCACAATAAGCCCTGCAACACCACAGAGTGTTATCTCCGGTAAGACAGCACAATTCACCGCAACTCCGAATGCCGGTTACTACGCCTCGGTAGGTGGAGGTTGTAACGGTACGTTGTCCGGTAATGTCTACACAACTTCTGCCATTACCGCTAACTGCACGGTAACCGCGTATTTTTATCCGATTATCTACACAGTAACTCCGTCAGCCGGTGCTAACGGCACTATAAGCCCTGCTACGGCGCAGAGCGTTGCATATGGCACAACAAAGCAGTTCACAGTTACACCAGCCACCGGTTACACCGCCGCGGTAAGTGGATGTGGAGGTTCTTTATCCGGTAATATATACACGACCGGCAAGATTACCGCTAATTGTGCTATAACGGCGGCATTTAAGAAATAGCCGGAACATATAAAGCAAGAACAAGTAGAAAGGGGGAGCTATGCTCCCCCTTTCTACTTGTTCAAAAACTCATCTGTTTGATTGAGGCTGTGTTGACATCTTCCGCATTTTCTTATATACTAAATCATGGCACTCGTCAAGCGTTTCTGTTTGTTCTTTCTGTTCGCATCCATTTTGAGCCTCAGCAATGGATGTACGACATTAGAGACATTGCCGAACGTTACTGATTTGATTAAGGAGTCGCAGACTGAGGAGAACTCTTACCAAATCATGGAGTCAAAATGGCTGTTATCTCCCGGCAAAAGCAAGGCTATCCTGCAACGGCTGAAAAACTCAGCCAATCCTACGGATATGTTGGAACGACATAATGCCGTGATAGAATTGGTCACCGAAAGCCCGCTGACGAAGGGGAACAAAGTCACTCTGCTCGCTAATGGCCTGCCTACCTATGCCGCAATGTTCAAAGCGATGCACAATGCCAAAGACCACATCAACTTTGAAACCTTTATCATCGAAGATGATGAGACAGGCCGCAAATTTGCAGATATATTGTTGGAAAAACAGGCCGAGGGTGTCCAGGTAAATCTCATCTATGACAGCATGGGCAGTTCAAGTACTTCCGCCGCTTTTTTCCAGCGCTTGCGTGACGGGGGCATTCACGTGGTCGAATTCAATCCGGTAAATCCGTTCAGGCCCACAAGCACTGGCTCATGCATCCGGACCACCGGAAGATTTTGATTATTGACGGCAAAGTCGCTATTATGGGGGGTATCAATATCAGTTCAATATACTCGAGCAGTCTTTCCAGCAGGAGCGAAATCAAAAAAGGTGAACCACTGCCCTGGCGTGATACGGACGTTCAAATCGAAGGCACTGCGGTGGCTGAGTTGCAAAAACTCTTTCTTGATACATGGCAGAAGCAAAAGGGGCCGGAACTCTCTAAACGGAACTACTTCCCTGATCTGAAGCAACAGGGCAATGCCCTAGTGCGGGTGATCGGCAGCACGCCGGGACAGCGTAACAGGATCACTTTTATCGCCTATGTGGCTGCCATCACTTTTGCAGAGCATTCAATTCACATAACTAATCCCTATTTTGTCCCCGACAGCCAAATACTGAATGCCTTAATCGATGCTGCAAAGCGTGGTGTTGACGTAAAGCTTGTTCTTCCAACAAATAGCGATGCTCCAATGGCCTCATATGCAGCGCAGTACAATTATGCAGAGCTTTTGCAGTCGGGTGTGAAGATATTCGAACGCAGACACGCCTTCCTCCATGCGAAAACCGCCGTGATTGACGGCGTCTGGTCTACAGTCGGCTCTACCAACATGGACTACTGGAGCTTGTTAAACGAGGACGAGGTGAATGCGGTTATCCTGAGTCGCGAGTTTGCTATCGAAATGGAGAAGATGTTCAATAATGATATCAAGGAGTCCAACCACATTACACTGGAAGAGTGGAAAGAAAGACCCTTGATCCCAAGGCTCAGGGAGTGGTTTGCCCACTTATTTATCCATTGGCTGTAAAGCCTGTCCGAAGCTCGGTTTATTACGCTATGAGACACTTTATTATGAGGCGCTTATTGAGGCGCTTAAAGGTGAATCAAATGTATAAGTCCAGAAATCTACTGAAATTGTTCATGTCCATAGCCGCAGCGTCGATTGTTTTTTCCGCCGGGATTGCTTCGGCGGACGAAAAGCCTTTGCAGGGCGAAGACATCCTGCTTGACACCTATCACAAAAACATTGCCAACCTGGAGACAACCACCTTCAGCGT
>JADFXO010000133.1 GCA_015233485.1 Nitrospirota bacterium | reverse complement strand
CCGCAACCGGCGCCGCGCGCGAGGTTGTCCTGGGAAAGATAACACTGCCGCAATGAGTTTTATTCAGGTACATCTGTCTGCATAGTGGAACATTGCCATCTGTAACTCTTTGTGATATAATGGATTATGAGCCAAAAGGACGAACATTCCGGTGTGAAAGGGCACGCATGGGAATCCGTGCTGGCGTCACTTTGCCGACATTGCCGGAAGTGCTGCGAATTAAGGCGTTTCTCTGCCTGCAGCGTAATGCACGCGCGACTACCTCGATTTGGCCGCTCTTACGATGCACATGGGGCTTGAGGCCGCCGCTCTGGCGCTGTTGAGCATGGATGAACTCTACCCGCAAAAGAGCGGTAGAGCGTGGGTTGTGCGCACTCAACTGATAATGCAGCTTGCCGCGCCGCCGCCCTATGACCTT
The DNA here is from genome assembly GCA_015233485.1 of Nitrospirota bacterium. Taxonomy (GTDB): domain Bacteria; phylum Nitrospirota; class Thermodesulfovibrionia; order Thermodesulfovibrionales; family Magnetobacteriaceae; genus Magnetominusculus. The sequence goes on along the minus strand of JADFXO010000133.1, from coordinate 9,441 downwards.
GATAAAGTTGACCTTACGCAATACAAGGGCGTTCATCCTCCGTTTGATCAATGGGGGGTATGTCGCCGATATATGCGGCAAATTGTCTGACAGGTTGCTAATTGTTTGTGAAAAGGCGTTGCGTGCTGATCCATTATCGGCGGCGCAACAGGTGCAGATTGAGCAATGGCGCAAGACGGGTCAAACCCTGCCCACTGACAAGTTAGAGGGGGGATTTGACACATGAAGCACCGCCACTTGACTCATGAGGAATTTACGATTGCGGCAATTGAGGACATAATAGACAGGGGCCAGGTTCCTGACTGGGTAGCATTGATTACTGTAATTCGGGCAGACCCATACGGTGAGGTTGCCGATAAAACACGTTCATTGTGCGAGCGCCCTTTATTCGGTTGCCCTGTGTTCCGCCGTGTGCTCAACGCCGCGAGACAGCCGTGTCCTGAGGGGTAAACGCTTACACGGTAAATAAGGAAGGTTGCAGAGCCTTGTTGCATGAACATTAGACAAAAGAATCTTTTTTGGCTAATGTCATGCCCCTTGTACTCTTTAGTTAATGTGCCACACTAACGGTTCTTCTATAGTGTTTGTGTGAGCAAAGTTACGGTAACTTCAAGAACACGGGTTAAAAAGGAAAATTTGGCCTTCATCATATCAAATTCTGGACCTGAAGATATAAATTTTGCGGTTCCCTCAATTCTGAAACCTGCACCAGGACCTCTATGCCCATTTACTTCTTTGCTCCCAACAGTGAGAAGAACTCTACTATTTTGAAGTGTTTTCTTCTCAGTCTTCCTCATCGCATAAGCAGGAATCAATAGTTTACCATCATGTGGAATTACAAGGTATGAGTTCCATGTGTTAACCACATGTGCCTCATTATCAGAACATGAAACAATAGAAACAACACCTTCTTTACTGATTACTTCCAAAAACGTGTCCGTGAACATATTGAAGCACCTCCGCAGAAATTAATTATGGATGTCTGGTATCCACAATGGTATTATAGCATACTACACGACAGAAGGGGAAAAAGACACAGGGCTTGGACTATTCATGTCAAAAACCATAATAGAAATGAATATGGCCGGCAGCCTTGAGGCCAGCAATGTGGAGGGACGAAGTTTGTAATAGAGTTGGGTATAAGTAAATCAGAGAGTATCTGAAATTTGCCCCACATCCATGATAGCCTGTAAAGCCGCATTTTTCCTGAAGGCGGATACGGTCAACATTAGACAAAACTATGACACTTACGCCGATGACTACGTTTTGGGTTAAACAGGGACAGCGCCAGTTTTTTTGACCTTACGAACCATACTGGGGGCAGGACACGCTAATCTTTGCCTCACTAACAGAATTAATGTGGTTTTTTTTGTGTTTGATAACAACAAGACACTAAAAAAAGTTACAATATGGCCATGAAGAAGTGGTGGCACTTCTGGAAAAAAGTCAGGGATGTCAACGCAAAAAACAATGACGGCTGGACTGCGCTTATGCTTGCTGCTGACAAAGAGAGCGCTGAAGCTGTAAGAACCCTTATCGCCGACGGTGCTGATATCAATACGAAAAACAATTGCGGCTGGACGGCTCTTATGGTTGCCGCTTCCAGACGTAGTGTGGATATTGTCAAACTCCTTATCGCCGCCGGTGCGGATATCAATGCGAAAAACAATGATGGCTGGACTGCGCTCATGTTTGCTGCTAACAAAGAGAGCGCTGAGGCTGTAAGAGCACTTATCGCCGCCGGTGCTGATGTCAACGCAAAGACTGAGGACGGTGGTACTGCACTTATGTTTGCTGCTAACACCGGTAGTGTGGATGTTGTAAGAACCCTTATAGCCGCCGGTGCGGATGTCAACGCGCAAAACAATGACGGCTGGACTGCGCTCATTCTGGCTGCGACAGAGCGCTCCGCAGGGTGTATCAGAGCACTTGCCGCCGCCGGTGCGGATGTCAACGCGAGAAACAATAACGGCTGGACTGCTCTTATGGATGCCGCCTCCAGACGTAGTGTGGATATTGTCAAACTCCTTATAGCCGCCGGTGCGGATGTCAACGCGCAAAGCAATGACGGCTGGACTGCGCTCATGGCTGCTGTTCCAACGCGCTCGGACTTGATATTGGAGTGGGAGGAGTATGGCCAGCCTATTGCTGCTTCCCTTGAGGACTCCGCAGAGTGTATCAGAGCACTTGTCGCTGCCGGTGCGGACATCAACGCGCAAAACAATAACGGCTGTACTGTGCTTATGTTTGCTTCCGACAAGGGTAGTGCGGATAGTGTCAGGGTGCTTATCGCCTGTAAGGATTAAAGATGAAGGGGGATAATCCCCCCGTTGGCGGCTTCGGTACTCCGGCTACAGGCTGTGTCGCTGTCAGGACACAAACACCACCCTTCATCTATTGTTGGTATATATCCGGATATGTTACGTAGACTATTTCATCCTCTATGCTTCCAGGCATAAGGTAGTGTTTAACAAATGCCGCTTCCCCGGTATCTCCGAAATAGGTCTTCATTCGGAACATTACCCTGATAGTCTCCACTTTTATATTCTTGTCCGTAGAGTCTATCACCACCTCAAGCGGGAAGGAATTGGCATGGTCGATCCCCGGACAGGAGTTCTTGACTGTTACCCGCTTTTCGCCGGTTATGGAAAACGCGGTTTTTTCGAGGTCCTTTTTTGAAATCCCAAGGAATACCATCCCCTTGTCCGGCATATCGATTGTGTAAACCAGATAATACCCCTTTCTGTTTCGGGTTAGACTACGTTGTATGTACTTTGAAATAGTGTTCACAAGTCTTTCACTTTTATATTTTGCTGTATAAATCCTGACGACATTGTCTTCAATAACACCGCCGCCTATGCCGGGAATCCTGTTTTCATCAAGTTGTTGACCCTCTTCTTTTGATACGTTTTTGCCGCTGACAGCCCCCTGAAACAACCCTGCCAGCGTCTTAATCGTCTCCAAAGACACGCTTTCAAGCTCCGGCGAAATCATTCTGTTTAACGCCGCCGGGTTGAGCATAGATATATTTGTACCCTGTTCGTTACTGTAAATATTAATCTTTAACGGATAAACAAACTTTGCATATGGAGATACCCCATATATTTTATTCCAGTATGTTTCGTTATGGATTACCAGCACTTTGGCCTTGAATTTACACATGTCCGGCACCGCGGGATAAAAAGCCCCCACCACTTCCCAGCCATTTGCCGTCAACACATTTGATATTTTGGAAGATACCGTATCGACACTGCCGCTTATCTTCTCAACCAGCTTGATGTATATACTGTGATTTTCCTGAGGACCATGGTCGCTGTCCTTGTCTTCCCCAAACACCTCTACCGGTACCAGTACCATCGCTAATAAAAGGATGTAAATTCTAAGTCTATCTCTCATGCTGTTGTCCTCCGAGTAGTTTTTCCGTGTTGTCGGCAATCATGCACAATGCCCCTAAGACACACGCTGCTACACTACTATGCTAATCTATTGCTTCTCTCATTGTCAAATTATTCCTTAACTTTATCAGGGGAAAACTGCCATAGAAGTCATGCGGACAAGCCCAAAAATAGACAAGACTCTAACTTCTTTGGCCGCATTTTAGTATAACTCCACAATCAGGGGTGCGTGATCGGATGGGGTGGGTGTTTTTTTTCTTCTCGGCCATAGGTCAACACCGATGTCTTTTATGATTTTCAGGGACTGTGCCGATGCAAGCGCGTAGTCAATCCTCATGCCCTGGTCTTTCCATATGGCAGCCCCGTATGCCCACCATGTGTACTGCCTTTTGCCGGGGTGGCAATGGCCATAGACATCCGTAAAACCGCAGTCGATGATACCCTCAAAGGCAAGGCGCTCTTCAGGCATCGTTGCGATTGTATCTTTTAGTGCGACGGGGTCATAGACGTCCGTGTCATAGCGTGCCACGTTAAAATCCCCTACAACAAATACAGTATCATGGGCAATGGCGCCGAGATATGATTGAAATTGTTCATACCACCGCAATTTATAATTAAACTTCTCAGACCCCCTTTCCCCACCGTGAGGGGCATAGACGTTTACCACGGTAATGCCGTCCGCCGCCCCGCCAAGGCGCACTTGCATAACCCGCCTCTGTTTGTCCCATTCGGCGTCCGTGCCAAGGCCCTTTTTAACGGAGACGGCCGGCAATCGGGAGCATATCGCAACACCGTTAAACGCCTTCTGCCCGTAGAGTTCACAGTGGTAGCCGAGGCCCTGAAATTCACTAATGGGAAACCCCTCATCCACCGTTTTGAGTTCCTGAAGGCAGAGGACATCTATATCGTTGCCGCGGTGCTTTAGCCAATCCAACAGCAACCCCAGCCTTGCCCTGATTGAGTTAACGTTAAACGTGCATATCTTCAACATACCATCTGCCCTCCGGCTCTACCATTTTATGTCTCTTGTGAGATTATGCCTCTTGTGAGAAATAATGTGTCAGCCAAACCATTGCCGCCACTCCCACAAAGACAACGATATTAAAGAAATCAAAGACTGGAAACTCATGCCGTAACGAAGTGGCAATTATGTAATACGTAAAGGCCAGTAATATCCAGCTAAATGAAAACCACTTCAGCGCTGCGTTAAATGAAAAGGTAATGCCGGAGACCGCGGCGATCATAATTATTAACTCCGTGTATGGCAATTCATGGTTTCCCGGTGGAGTCCATTTAATCAAAACGTTAAATGTATAACTAAGCATGATTAGAACAATTAAAGCCATGACAATCTTGATATTAAAAGGCATTGGATATGTAGCCCCCTTTAAAAACTGTGATTTCACAAGACAAAATGTAAGTATCATAATGGTCAGCAGAACCTGCATCTCTCCCCATGCCGTTACGGGATAGTAAAACACGGCCGGATACACCCCGTTTAAATATCCTGCTATGTTTCCACTTTGCAGTACGCAGAGTGTTTCATATATCCTGGTTTCTCTGATAATAGTCATGAAAAAATGTATACGCCTCTCAAACTGTTTCTCTATGGGATAGTCCTGAACAAAATCGGAGACTCTTTGATAAATCGAATCGGGGTTGCCTTCGGAGTGTTTGCTTGCGGGTATATAGTGGCCGATTAAATTATTGGTATTAATCTCCGGATGTTTTATCTTGTAAAGGCTCCACGGCGAATATAAAATCAAAAAGGATATAAAGAAATATAATAAGTATGTCTTTTTTTTTCTGATTACGGCAAAGGCAATATAAGATAACATCAGTACAGGCAGCGATAAAAAGACATTGCCATGGCTTAATGCCCCAAGGGCAAAGAGCGCCCCTCCAATAGAGGCCGTGGCCGGAGATAATTCCCTGTCCCATAAATAAATTATCATCGTTAACAAGAAAAATACGGCAAGCAGCTTTGGCCATATAAAATAAATGTTTATGAAAATAAATATGTTTAAAAACACGGACATTACCGCCAGATAAGCCACGGCCGGACGATTAAATATTCTTTTAGCCAGCACGGAAAGCGGCAATAAAAACAGTGAGTTTAAGGTAATCCCTACTATTAAGTAATTCCAGAAGCTATAGGGCCGCTTGTTAAGAGATAACATTATGATGCTATTTACCACGCCCAGCAGAGGGGGTCTGTCTCCCATAGTCCATGGAGCATCATTGTTTGGCCACACCCAGGGCGGCTTATATTGAGCAAAAACCACCGCTGTGTCATATTGCAGGTTGTTATCTCCTGGTAAATCGTGCAATCCCCTTTTTGCGGACACCACCCAGTTATCCAATTCCTTTTCAGGGTTTTTTGCATTAACGGAAATAAAACTTAACGCAATAACAGACGATAAAGCCACCATTAAAACACCGTATTTCAGCGCCGGGCTTATATGGAGGATTTCGGCGGCTATTTTTTTCCTGTACGCAGCCGCTATTACGCTTATAACAAAGGCACAATTAAAAACTAAATACCATATAAAATAGCTTTTCACACAATAAAGCGGGATAAAAATCAATACATAAACGATTATAGACGCGGGCGCGGCCAGTAAGAAGGCCTCATCATTAGAAAAATAATCCTTCTTTATAAGCTTTAACAACAGAAATCCCGGTATAAACAGGAATGATAAGATCAGAAGAACCTTCAGTATAATCGACAACAGCGCCACATACCTGGCGCCGCCTGTTATCGAAATAACAGACAACGCTATGAGTATCGCTATCCCGCGCGCTGCCATAGTGTTATTGCGGTAAAATCAAAACAATCCGCCGTTTCCAAAGAAATTCCACACGTCAACCATGACCTTATCTTTCGGGATATTCAGGTCGGAGTATTCTTTGTGAGGCGTGCCCAGTACGATTATATCCGACGCGCTTACGAGGGCCTCAGCCGTGACAAAGCCGGGTTCGTTTATATAAACGTCCGAACACAGTACCTGTTTCGCCTCGATTTCCATGATCTTTTTCAACTTATATGAAAGAGATTCCCTCTTGTCGTCGTTATTCGCCTTAAAGGCCATCCCAAGAATACCGGCCGTCTTCCCCTTAAGCAGACAGCGGTTTTTTAGTGTGGTGACGATGAAATACGGAAGCCCCTCGTTTATCAGCATTGCGGCATGGCCCAGAAAAAAGCTGTTATTGCTAAAGGCGGCAAGCTGCATCGTATCCTTGAACAAACAAGGCCCTGCGGCAAATCCAGCCGACGGAAATGACGCCGCCCGTGGATATTTATACGTAATTGCGTTGTAGATTTTATAAAAGTCAAGGTTATGCTGTGCCGTGATTTGATAGAACTGGTTGGATATGGAAAATTGAATATAACGCCATACGTTTGTAAATAGCTTGGCCAGTTCCGCCTCGATAGGCGTCAGATATATAATATCATCCGTAAGAACCCCGAACAAGCGGGCGGCTTCCTCCTCTGCCTGCTTTTCGAAAGACGCCACAATCTGCGGCAGCGCGCGAAGCTCAGAGACTGCCTTTCCCTCCGCAATTCGCTCAGGGCAAAACGAGACCATGACTTTCTTGCCAATCGCCGCAAGATATTCCTGTATCTTTTCGGTCGTGCCGGGAAACACCGTACTCCTCAGGATGATGTGCTGGCCGTCTTTAAGGCAGCCGGCCAGATCATCGAAGAACTGCTTGAAGATAGTAAACTGCGGGTTCAGGTGCTCGTCCACAGGTGTGCCTATGACGATAATAACGTAATGGCTTTCGGTTATTACACCCCTGGAGTTCGATACAAAGAGGTTTTTATCTATGACATCCCTGAGGATTTCCTCCGCCCCTGTTTCTAAAAAAGGCATCTTTCCTTTTGAGACCGTATCGATTGCCTTTGTGTTGATGTCGTATAAGACAACTTTCTTTCCGGCACGGGCAAGCATAATCCCAAGTGGCAGCCCCACATGGCCTAACCCCCCGACAACACACACATCATATCCCATCGTTTTCCATCTCCTTCGTAAAAGTCTTCTTTATGCCGTTAATGAACATCAGTGCTTGTGGGTGGAAATATCTTACCCGGATTCAGTATGTTTTTTGTGTCAAAAAGTTTCTTTATCCCACGCATTATATCAAGGTTTACCGAATCCAGTTCCATGTCTATGTACTTCGATTTGGTCAGGCCAATGCCGTGCTCTCCGGAAATAGAGCCGCCAAGGTCGATTGTGAGCTTAAATATCTTGCGTACGAGTTTTTCGGCCTCATCGTATTTCTTCTTGTCGTTTTTGTCCGTCATGATGTTTACGTGGATATTGCCGTCGCCGGCGTGGCCGAAACAGGCGATGGGAACGCCGTATGCCTCGGAGATGCCCTGCAGGCCGGTTAAAAGCTCCGGCACCTTTGTGACGGGAACAACGATGTCCTCGTTTATCTTTGTCGGGCTTATCTTGTACAGCGCGGGGGACACCGCCCTCCTCGCCTCCCATAGGAGTTCTCTTGAGGCGGCGTCCTCCGCAATCTTTACCTTTCCCTGAAAGCCGTTGCAAATGTTCGCGACCTTGTCGGCATCGGCTTGGATAGCCCTGCTGTTGCCGTCGATTTCGATTAAAAGCATGGCCTCAATGTCTTGTGGAAACCCAACATTTTTGTACTTGTTGACTGCAACGAGGGTCATCTTGTCCATCAGTTCCATAGTTGCCGGGATTATGCCGTCGGCTATTATACGTGAGACGGTCTTGCCGGCCTGCTCAAGCGAGGCGAATGCCGCAAGGAGCGTTATCACACTCTCTGGCATTGGGAGGACTTTCAGCCGAATCTTTGTGATTACGGCAAGCGTACCCTCAGAACCAACCAGCAGACGGGTGAGGTCATACCCTACGACACTTTTTTTTGTCTGCACACCCGTGTGAATCAGTTTGCCGTCGGGAAGGACGGCCTCAATCTGCATGACATAGTCTCTGGTAACGCCGTATTTTAACGCCCGCGGGCCGCCCGCGTTTTCGGCTACATTGCCGCCGATTGTACAGGTGTTGAGGCTGGCGGGGTCAGGGGGATAGAAATAGCCCTCCTGCCCAAGTGCTCGCTGCAGGTCGCCGTTTATGACGCCCGGCTCTACGACTACGTTTAAGTTGCGTGTGTCTATCTCAAGGATTTTGTTCATCTTTTCAAAACTCACGAGGATGGAGTCTTTGGCCGGCACTGCCCCGCCGGTAAGGCCGGTGCCAGCGCCCCTTGGGATTACCTTTATGTCGTTTTGCCAGGCAAACTGCATTAATTTACATATATCCATCGTGCTTTTTGGCCAAACGACGGCCGCTGGAAGCACATCTATGCCTGAGGCGTCATAGCCGTAGCACAGCAGGTCCTCCTTATCCATAGAAAAACTGCCGTCAACTAATATATCTTTTAAACTTTTCATCCCACCGCCATTGTGTCTGACTATTATATATGATACCGTCAGAGAAATAAAGCAAAAAATCCTTCCTTTCGGACCGTGTCATAATAGCCTTAGGCCGGAGTACCGAAGCCGCCAACGGGGGGATAATCCCCCGTCTTGGCGGCGGCAGCCCAAATTCAGGGGATAAAGCACGTGCGAGAATACGGGGTGAAGGGGGATTATCCCCCTTCGTCTTTAATCCTTATACTATTTCCCGTTAAGGCCGTAGAGCTTTCTTACCACTGAAATAAGGATGTCCTTGTCTTCGTCGTTTCCTTTTAAGGCCGTTGTCGGTGGGTGGAGCAGCTTGTTTATCATGGAGTTCATGGCCTGCTCTACGGCCTGTTTGTACTTCTCGTCCACTCCTTCAAATTTATGGTAGAGTTTCGCCAGCTCTTCGTTTTTAATGCCTTCTGCATTTTTTCTCAGCGCCACTATTGTCGGCACCGCGTCAAGGGACTGCATCCAATTAAAAAACACATCTATCTCCTCGTTTATTATCTCCTCAGCCTTCAAGGATTCCTTCAATCGTTCGTTCAGATTCGCATCCACAACTCCCTGCAGGTCGTCTATGTCGTACAGATATACATTGTCCAG
>JADFXO010000132.1 GCA_015233485.1 Nitrospirota bacterium | reverse complement strand
ATAATTTCTTTGTGACTGTGCCGTTTTTTATATTTGCTGTGTCGATGTTAATCGGACTTTTCATAGTGAACCATCCTCCTCATAGCAATACAGCAATATGTTTTCGTTTATTTCCACGGCGTCGCCGCTTAGTTTTATATCCAATGACGCCTCTCTGATTATCCCAACGCCATAAACATTGTGCCTGTCGTCCGCTATTGAGGCGATTTGCCCCGTCTGGCAGCCGATATATGGCACGTACAGTTGGATTTTTTCCTTTCGATAAAAGTTATCATCAAGGAACGTCTCTGCAAAAATCTTAGCATGATTCTCTCCGGAGATGAGGTCGTTTGTTATATCCTCAGCGGCGCGGCTCCCACTGCCCATAATCACTGTCACAGATGACGGCATTGCGTCATCGGTATATGTGACGAGACATACGGCAACCTCTATTTCTTCACTGCAAGAGAGCTGCCATGTATCATATTTCGTTTTGTATTCGATTACACACACCGCGCAAGTATCATTTTCAACGGTGATTTCCTTGCTTCCCGCAGTATATTTAATTTCGGTATTTTTTGAATTACAGGAATATAACTCATAGGCAACCACGCTGAATATCGTTTTTGCCGTCGTGCCAGAGCCGTCCGTTAACGTGATTGTCTCATTTACTGTCTCTTCAAAGCCGGAGCCGGTTTTATTAATCGTGCTGGTTGGCGTAGCTATCAAATTGTACTTAACGTTTTCGTTAGGGATATAGATTTTAATATAGGCTGTATTCCCTGGGGTTACGCATGTCGGGTCAACCTCCGACGAGAAATCATAGGAGGTAGTGTCCCCCTGATTGATATTAACCGTAACTTTTGAATATTGCGCCTGCTCCTCAGACAGGTCAAGTTCGATGATATTATCACGGTCAAATGCTACATCAATGCCGGCCATTGACAACTTTGAGGGTATGACGGAAAACTTAGGGGCAACGACTATGCTGCCGTCCGGGTTTGTCTGTACAATCGCCCCGATTGCCTCGGAGAGCTGAATTATGGCGTCCAGCGGGTATGCGTCGGAGCTGAAACTCTTTACCCAATAATTAGGGGCGTTCCAATATAGAGTGATACCGTGATTCTCTGCGATTTCGACAGCTATCGCAGAGGCGTACATATCGCTGTATGTCTGCGTAAGTTTCTGGGCGTACCCTTCCGCCAGCAGCCCTGCCTTTTGTCTGCCCCATAGAGAAAATTCGCCCTTTTCGAATGTTTCCGATGATTCGCGGGTCTCCAAAAAGAAACGATATGTCTCTCCACCTATCGTAAGAACTATCCTTTCCGTGCCGTGTCCGTTGATGGGATTGCATTTATCAAACAGCGACAGTCCTGCAATCTTTATCTCTATGTGGTTAACCGCCTCCGAATCGCGCTTTATTAGATCAACACTGATGACGTATTTTTTTACCGATACTCCATCGAGCGTTAAATCCCATGCCGGATTAATCCGTTTTACCGCGGCCTGCAATAATAAGGTTATCAGGTATTGGGTGAGCACCGTATAGACCGCCATCTCATTGGATATAAATTGAGTTGACTTCACCCCTTCGGACATTGAGCTAAGCACAGATAAGGTCTTTGTAAGCCCCTCGACAATTTCGCTTACCTGAACCTGTCCGGCATTGATACCAACTATAGAGTTACGAACTACCCGTAATGCCTCGATGCCGGAGTCAACGATTTTAGTATTTATGTGCTGTGCCTGATTTAATCCCTCACTGATGCTTAGAGGTGTAAATTGTGTCGAAGAGAACGTATCGAGTGAATTACGAATTGCAAGCAACGCCTCAATGCCGGAGTCCACTATTTTAGTATTTATTGTTTGCGTTGCATTAAACCCCTCGCAAATCTCCGTTATGCAATAACAGACAATGTCCGGCACAAGCGGCTGTTTTATCACTTGAGATAACAGATGCGTGCAGGGGAATTGTAGAAATAACTCCATTAAATATGCCACCAAGGTATTGCCGCTATATATTGCCATTGCCCCCTCGGACAAGGGATTAAGATTATATTCTGTTAGTGGTTCCCCTGCCGCCGATTGATAATAATTGTTAGTTTCGTCTGTCACAGCACCACGAGGGTAAAATGACACCTTGATGCTTGGGAATGAATAACTGCCCTGAATATAATCTATTTGCGAATTATTCTGGCCGTTACCATCCTGCGTGCCGCCAAAACCCACATAAATCGTAGTGTGAAAATTGCTGCGTGTAACCTGCAATCGCTGCGTCCACGCGTCGCCAGAATTAACCTTTGAATAAACCGTGATTACATTGCCAGCCCTTGTTATCCGCCAGTATGGATTCAATGTCCCCGTTGAACCGTGGTTCTGATCAGCGTTTTCAACCGTCTGTCCCCAACTCGTGCTTGCTGTGCCATTTTGGACGTATACGTTATTTTCGTTTGCCGAAATGTTTTTGTCGGACGCCGCGAGAAAACATCCGCGCCCCGGCACCGGAACATACGTCTCAATATCGAACTCGTCCGATAGAATATAATATACCAGCGGGGCGGTTCGTTGGTTTGGACCAATGTTGATATATCCCGTTGCGCCGATCGTTAATCGTCCGGCATTGGTAATATTCACATCGGCTGTCCCGAAATTGCCTGAGTTGACGAGGTTCCATCTGAATGATTTCGCCCCGTCTCCGCCGGTCTTAATACCCTGCTGTGTCGATGCTCCAAACTGGTCAGCCATTATTCTACGTAAACCACCATGAGTGTGCCATTTTCGGAATAAGCGCCCGTGCCGGCTGGTACGACCTCTTTGAGCCAGAGCGCGGCCGCCGCGGGGTGCGTCTTGAACTGGAGTGTGTTGCCGGTTGCCCATGTGCCGCCCCATGCGTTTGCGGGGATTTGGAAATATTTAACCCCGACATTGGCATTCGTCGGCGCGAACGAGCTTGAAATAACTCCACTCCCAACGCTGCCTTCCAATGTCCCGACGCAATTAAACGCGGTCGCCGATGTGAACGTCAGTGTCCATGTATCATCAACCGTACCCACATTATCAAGGATGACCTTTGTCTCGTCGAACGTGCCGATTCCGGAGATGCTCTTATTCGAGAGGGACGTCTTGATGTCACCTATCATTACGGCCAGGGCGCAGTATGTATTAGACGTCGCGTAATCGTTGGCGAACTGCTCTACCGTCTTTATCGTGCAGACATTGCCGCTCCAACTATAACACCGCTCCGTATAGTCGATTGTGATATTGGTTGAGTTGTCCGGCGCAGTTGAAAATGTTATATCGACGGCCCCCGTCTCGTAGTTTATTGTGCCGCTTGATATACTCGTCCCCGTAATGACCCCGCTACCATTGTCAGTTGCGGTGTAGGGTTGCGCGGCTATTGTGTATTTTACTGATGCGGAATTTGCCTTGACCGGTGTATGGTCAACCGCCTGTCCGGTAAAAACCGTTTGGGAGCCTGTGCCGACATATAGCACCTCGTTGGTATAGCTCACGTTTTGAGTGGTCAGCGTCTCGTCCTTGCCGTTAGTGTTAAACGAGAATACTTTATTGCCGCCCAAATTTGTGCCATAAGGATAAATATCTTCGGCATCGGCGTTCGGGGCGTCCTGTCGAATCCACTTGCTGCCGTTATCATATACGGCCTCAAACGCTTTAACGCCTGTATCAATTGTCTGGCCGGTGAGGAAATGGCTGTTTATAACGAGCGTCTTGTTGTTATCGATGGCGTAATCGTTATTCTTAAACATAATGGATACCGATTGCCCGCCAGCCGTAATTGCCGAATTCAACGCACCGCCGCCTACGAATTTATACGTGTTATCAATGTCTCCCTGCACATCAGACTGTGTCCCCGCCGCAATATAAAATCTATCGCCTGCGGGAGAGGGATACAGCAGATAGGCCATTACCGAACCGGCAATCTCCAAGGAGGTATTTTTATTCCAGATGAATTCTTTCCGGAGTCGCGTAATTCCCGCCATCCGCTCTGGCCTCGTAACGCGGGCAAACAAAGCATATTTCGTCCTGTTCGGGATGGCATTATAACTCTTGCGCCCACCGTTTGCCGCCGTGTCTGTTACAGTTGCTGATTTATCAAATTCTATCTCCGATTTTGAGACCCCCATCTATTTTACCTCCAGGTCAATTTCCATTGTTGTAGTTTCAGAGCCTTGATTGTCAGTGCCTTTGCCACATCCGCCGCAGCCATGTTTTTGGGTCTGCCTCAAGGGATGGTCGACGGGAATGCTATTCAGAATCGGGACTCCCCGAAACCCCGGAGGCATTGAAATGAATGTCTTTGTCTCGACATTTAATATCTGCCCCAGCGGGAATGGATTGCCTTTAAAACAGAACGATATTGCCTGCACCATGTCGATGCCGTCCTCTTTCTTGATAATTATGCTTATGTTTGATTTCCTTATCGGGTCGTAATACTCGATTACGTCTAATTCTTCTGCCATCTCTATACCTCCATTAGTTTGATTGTGCCGTAAAAGTAATCGTTATCGCTGTAAGAGCTTCTCTCTAACAGCGGTTTAAAATCCAGAACCGGCGCGTCTTCATGCCGAAATCGCACATCGAAGGTCTCATCTTCATATATGAGAACATAAACAGCGTCCAGTACCATCGCCATCGCACGCAGCGTTTTCAGATCAGCGTATGTTATCCAGCCCGTGGTCTCGCTGCCCTCGATGTCGATAGGGCGGCCGCTGATTTCGTTGTCATAGACAACAACCCCGCCTGACAGGGTGCGCTCCACTGCTGCCGATATGCCAGTCCACTCATGCCGATTCGGCCAGAGCAGCTTTCGTTGAAACTCCAAATCGCCAAGTTTAATCATCCCTGATACCCCGTCTTTCGACTACGATCAAGCTCCTTATTTAACTGTTTCACAACGCTTGCGTTTTTGCGGTCGGTATATGTCCTAATGATAGTGTCACCAAGTTTGAGGTCTAACGTCATCATCCCGCCGCTGCCGCCCACGAGGCCGCCGGTGTTGTAGTGCGGTATTTTAGGGATTGAGATATTCGGCCTCGATATGCTTTTGAACATGCTGCTTAGGCTTGAGGCGTCAACCTTCATGTTGATCAGGTCATAAAAGAACGACGGCGTAAACTTTCTGACTATGCCTGCCGGTATGACGAACTCCCCAGGCGTTAGTTTCGCGTCCACCGTATCTTGCGTTCCATAACCACCCGGCACTTGCCCGCCGGACGCAAAGGCCGTGACGAGGCCGCCTTTGTTTTTTCCCTGCGTCGTTGTCTTTTCTTCTACAACCTTAATAACAACCTGTTTGCCGTCGTTTGCAATTATGGCCTTAATGCTGTCCTCGATTTCGGTGAGGCCCGTTGCCTTGAAGTTTATCTCTCCTTGTCCTCGTAATGACTCCAGTAATGTCTTCAAATCCAACAACGTCTTAGTAAGGTCTTCTAATCCCTTTTTTAGGTCGGCCACGTTTTTTTGCTCTGCTTCCCATCTCGACTGGGTTTCTGCTTTTTCCTGCTTGAGTATCTCAATATACTTCTCACCGGAGCGTTCAACGCCGCGGAGGCCGCTGAAATACTGCGAATAATTATTACCAGCGCTCTTAGCCAGGTCGGCGTATATCGCTTTCGCTTCGCCGTAGAACTGTTTCGCTATATCAAGGTTTCCCTTGGCCGCCTGCTTTTCGGCTTCGTCTTCTATAGCTCTTGCCTGGCTGCCCTTTTCGCGCACAGCCCAATCTGCTGACATGCGCGTTTGTTTTATGCTGCTAACTTCGGACGCGAGCGATACTTCTGACGTCAGTATTTCGTTGTTGAGCTTTTTTACAGAGTCGGCATATTCCTTCTCTTTTTGCTCCGTATCCTTAAGGGCCGCCGCGATGCCGGACATGGCCTCTCTTGCCTTTTCGATTTTAACTTTTACTATTTCCGCCTGCTGCAGTCGTATACCGTCCAGAACTTTTTGCTCTGATGCTAACTGTTGCGTTAGGTTGATTGTCTTTATCGGGTTGTTATAATTTTGAGCAATTGCCTGCATTGTGTTGACAACTGCTATTTCCTGCCGTTTATATGCCGCTTCGATATTTGCAGTCTCTTTATCTGCTACCGCTTGCTGTTTTGTGTTATATTTTTCAGCTTCGGCAATTAAATCCTGATAGTATTTTTGCCTTTCCCCTAATAGTTCTAAATAGACAGCCTTTTCTCTTGCCGTTCCGGCTTCCATGCCAGAAAATTTAAACTCAATCTCAACCGTTCTTGTATTATGAGCGCTTTCAAGCTGCTTCAGCGTTTCTTGATATTTTTGAGAGACCCCTTCCATTGAGGTTTTCAATAACTCCGCAGCTTTTGCCTGCGCCTGGACTTCGGAGGTTCCTTTGGCTTGTGCCGTGGCTGCCTTTTTTGCAGATTCTCCAACCTTATCCGTACTTGTCAATACGCTTTTAACCGCTGAACCATTTTCCCAATTCAATTTTGCGCTGTCCGCTAATCCTTTATTGACCGCGGCGATTGAGCCTTTTAGCTGATCTGAAACCGCTGATAGCGCATTGCCGGTTATGTATCCGCCAATCGCCTGAAACCCCTTGCCAATAATCCCAAATATCTGGCTAACAGGTATCATTATCAGATCTATTATTGCCACGCCAATTGCTTGGAATGCTGTAATCACGATCGTAGAGAGGTCTTTCATCGCGGCAGATGTCGCGCTAACTGTTTTTAGTATGCCTGATACTGTTGAACTTTCAACTCCCCATTTGATAGTCTCAATTGTTATTTGCGGTATGATTGCCAGTATTTTGCCATATTCCACTATTAGCTCTTTAATCGTCTCATAGATGACCATAAATTGGCCTTTGTTTTGGCCGATAAATGTATTCGCATCCTTCAAAATATCGATAAATCCTTTTACCCCTGAGACCAGTAATTTCCCTATATCATCCGCTATCACCTTCGCGCCCGCAAATAGATTCTTTATCCCGCTGCCAACGTCGAAATTCTTTGTGTCTATCAATGTGGCAAGCAACGCCTTCCAGGAGGTCTTTATGCCCTCGAATAGCCCTTCGGTCAGCTTTCCGCTAATGAAACTGATAGCATCTTTCATATTCGACGCCAGGCCTGCCCATGTGTTAGCCACCGCCTCGCCGGAGAGCTTAAACGCCTCAAGGTGTTTTGTTAGTTCCTGCCAATATGTACCGCTCGATTTCCATCTATCCACCATCTGACCTGTGATTCCAAGCGCCGTGGCAAGTCTGTCCTGCGTCGGGACTATTGAGCCATCAAGCAGACTTCTCCCCTCGGCCGATAGCTGATTCATTTCTATTCCCAATGCGCCCAAGCCCTGAACCATCAACAACGTAAATTCTTTGGTTTGCTTCATGTTGAGACCGGCAGCTGTGGCCGGGCCGATGTATGATTGAAACGCCGCGACAAGCTCCTGCGTTGTGGCGGTTGTCTCAAGACCGGCAATCTGGAGCTGTTTCATTAGATCTGTTGATATTTTCTGGGCTTCGTTTAGCTTCTCCATGCCGGTAAGGCGCCGTCCGTCTTGTGAAATCAGTTCGGTGGTAGCAGTGATTATGCTTGCTATGCCAATCTTTGATGTTTCCATGTCCTTATTGAATTCAAGGCCCTTCATTGGTATCGACAATAGCGCCTGAAATCCTTTATACGCCGCTGCCGCCGCGCCTATCGACACTAAAAATGAACCAAGGGAGCCGGTTATCCCGCTAAGAAATGACGACGTGCCGCCGGATGACTGATTGAGGCCCTCTACTGCCTTGCCGGATTCAGTCAACTTATTCTTGACGTTCTCCAGCACGGCAGAGGCGGCGTCTTTCGCTTGTATTATTAGTGATATTACGTTGTCTTTAGCCATCCGATTCCAGTTCTTTTATTTCCTTCATATCCCTTAAAAACTCTTTTGTATCCCCATCTCTTGAGGACTTTTGCCCTCCGAAGAAGGCCATCGCCATTAGGCCTGATTTAATCTCGTCCACCCTCACGGCCTCCCCGATAAACATCTCAATCTGGTCAAGCGTGTAGTCCTTTATGTCCGCGTATCTGTGGCCTGAGGCGATAAGGTACTGGATAACTCCTGCATCTGTGCTATTATCGTCCTCATCAGCGCCGTCATGTTTTTTTTAAAGCGGCCAGTTATGTTCTGCTGGATGATAATATCCAGTATTCCGGCCGCGTCCTCTATCGACAAGTTATCAATCCAGCCAATGTCGACGTTGAGAATTATCGTCATCACGGTTGTTATCTCCTCATGGGCAGCACTTATGAGGTCCGACAGATTGAGCTTTACATCTGCCGCCCCGGACAAGTTTAGCTTCGATAACAACCGCGGGAGAACCGCGTTAAACTTATTCAGCTTGCCAAACTTGACGGGCGATATGACAACTTTTTCGCCCGTTGATAACGCATATTCCACTTCGGGAAACATCGTCTTCATCGTGTCGTCCATTATGCCTTCAACCCCCTTGTCGAGTATTTAAACAGCCCCGTGTAGTCCGGGTGCGTCATAAAGTTGAAATCAAACTGCATCTTCATCCAGTCGGCCCCTATCATATCCATAGTCCCGTTCGGCGTCAGGGATATAAATCCCATAATGTCTATCTTTTCGCCCGTGCTTGGGTTGCCGACAAACCAGATATGTCCTGTTACGCTTGGCAGTTGGGCCGCATTGCCCGTTTGTGTAGTGACGGCGGCATAGTCATAGCTGACCTTGAGGGCCTGATTGTCTGTGATAGACCAGGTGCTTAACGCCATTAACAACCCCTGTCCCTTCACCACCGTATAGTCCGCACCCTCGACGTAGGTAGTCGTGCCGGTCGTGTCCTTGACCACCACCTTTGAGACCTCTATCTTGCCAAGCTGCACATAGCTGTCAAACACCGCCGTTACGTCCGTGGCTGTTACCGTGCCGTGAGTTTGACTGCTCGATGTGGCCGCGTCACCGAGGAAATACTTTGTCAGGTTCAGGATATTTGGCTCGTCGAGACTAAAACTGCCGGTACCCTCTGTCTTCGTTATGACTTCGGCATCTTTTAACGAGACGTCCGATTCAGAGCTATAATGCTCCTTCTTCTCTATCTTCATTCCGATTTTGAAATCAGGGGCATTGCCAAACGGCGTAAAGTTATCTCCCCCGACCGGCTTAAACATCACCGTACCATTTCCTAACGTATAGGATTTAAGTCTGTCACCCACGCAAGCCTCCTTCTTTGATATACTCTCTAAGATGTTTTAGCCGGTTCATCCAGCCATTAAAATACAACTCCCTGAGCCGCTGACTCCGGCCCTTGTAGTAGTTTTCCCTCTGTACAAGATACTCATTTACATCATTGTTGGATTTGGCAAGACAGTCCCGCGCGGCTGAGTATCCACAGTTTACGGCCGTGTCGAAGTGCGCAAGGCATATAGGCCACGCGAGGTCGTCACATTTCATATACGCCCAGTAGTCCTTGTAGTAAATAGCCTTCGCCTGCTCGACTGTCAGGTTTTTTATATCTACATTTTTGTACACTCTCTTGCTTATGCCGAAGTTCGTTTCACCCCCAGGATCGTTCGTGTCGTTGGCATATCCCCCTTCGGCCTTCAGGACAAACTTAATCGATTTCTCAAACTTATCGCTGTACAAAGTTATACCTCCTTCAATGACGCGATGATATAGTCCTCGTAGCGGTAGCGCTGCTCGTAAATGCAAATCCCCGTCTTTGTTATCAGGCTTAGGTTTTCATCATCCCATACCAGCGTCCTGCCACTAAACTGTATGCCGATGAGCTTATCCCGTACCGCGTCCATGAGCGCCCTTACGCTTGCAGAGACGGCCTTTGCGCCTTTGAGATGCTTGCCGAGGACAAACACCGTGTAATATACT
>JADFXO010000131.1 GCA_015233485.1 Nitrospirota bacterium | reverse complement strand
CCTTGAAATCAAAGAGTTGGGGATAGAAGGCGGCAGGATAACCAGCAACCGTACTCATATTGTTACTAATGAACAGCCCCTGCCTGACATTCTGGAGTTTCTCCAAAGGGAAACGGAACTGACGCGGGGGACGCTGGTGGAAATCATCAGACAATCTGGACGGTTGAAAGATTTTACAGTAAATCCGATGATGTTTATGTCTGAAGCCGCTAAACTCATAAACAGGGCGCTGCACGAGCTGATTATAGACGGGATTAAATATGAGCCGATAGAAGGACAATCCTATGAAATGCGCCTTTTTGAGCAGGTAGAGGTTGAAGAATATTTAAGCAGGTTATATACCGTTACAAGTAAAGACAGAACCCCCTATGATTACATTGCCTATGAATCAGATACAGAGAAACAGGTTGCAGAGCTTTTGGATACTGACGACAAGGTAAAGTTTTTCTGCAAACTGCCGCGCTGGTTCAAGGTTGCGACGCCGCTTGGGGACTATAACCCCGACTGGGCGGTGGTTGTCGAAGCCGACCCAAAACTTTACCTTATACGCGAGACAAAGAGTACGGTTGACCGCGATAAACGCCGGGAATTAGAGAATAAGAAACTCGACTGCGGGAAGGCGCACTTTAAGACATTAGGCGTCAACTTCAAAGATGCAACCACTATACATGAAGTATTGCAGGTATAATCAAAACAAGAATTTTCTATTTGAGCCTGACCGTATTTCAAAAAGCACCCGTTTAGGTGAGGCATGTTTTGTCAAAATAAACGCCAAAAATGTGTTTTGTTATAAGGAAATTATTGCGGTCACCAATACGAACATCTTATATGATAATTCCTATCAAGGAGGACAACACCATCACCAGCATAAATCATCCACCGATTTTATCCTTTAATATCAGATAGTTGAGGAGCGGAGAGGCAGGGATTCGAACCCTGGGTGGAGTATTACCCCCACAACCGCTTAGCAGGCGGCTGCCTTCGACCGCTCGGCCACCTCTCCATTTTCGCCGGCATGTTTTTGCTCACCGCCGGCGAACCTACACTATAGCACTTTCGCCATGAAAAATCAACCCTGCGCCTGTCTTGACCTGTAGTCCTCTATGGCCTTTCTCAGCGCGTCTGCCCCGAGGTTCGAGCAGTGCATTTTCTGCGGCGGCAACCCGTCTAACGCCTCCGCCACAGATTCCTTCGTTATCGCAAGGGCATCCGCCAGTGTCTTGCCCTTCGCCATTTCCGTTATCATGCTCGATACCGCTATGGCAGCCCCGCAGCCGAAGGTTTGAAATTTCACATCCGTTAATACGTCATCCTTTACCTTGATAAACAACTTCATCGTGTCGCCGCATGTTGGATTGCCTTCCATGCCTACGCCGTCGGCATCCGCTATTTCTCCTACGTTTCTCGGATTCGTGAAATGATCCATCAATTTCGCGCTATACATTTATGCACCCTCCTTACTGCCGTCCTCTGCCGCAATAGCTCCCCATCCCTCTTTAGCAAACGGCGACATGTCTCTTAATCGTTTTACTATCTTTGGAAACTCCTCCGTACAACAGTCGATGTCCTCTGCCGTATTCCCTATCCCAAGGCTGAATACTATCGAGCCGTGGGCCATTGACATCGGTACACCCATTGACAGCAACACCGGAGATGCCTTCAGCGCCTTCGATGTACACGCAGAACCACTCGCCGCATATATCCCCTTGGCCAGCAGCAGAAGCAGCATCCCCTCGCCCTCTATATACTCAATGACAAAACTCGCCAGGCCGGGAAGCCTCAGCTGTGGATGCCCTGTGGCGTGTACTTTTTCTATCTTTAATATCCCCTCTGTCAGCCTGTTCCTTAATTGCCTCACATGGGCCATGCGTCCGGTGAGGTTGGCCAGCGCCAGCTCAGCCGCCTTTCCCATGCCGACAATCGCCGGTACGTTTTCCGTCCCAGCGCGGCGTCCGCCCTCCTGAACACCCCCGTATATAAGCGGCAGGATGCGCTGCCCCGTTTTCAGAAACATTGCCGCCGCTCCCTTCGGGCCGTAAAACTGGTGGGCTGACAGGCTCAACGCATCTACCCCCAAGTCCTTTACATCTACGGGCATGTTTCCCGCCGCGGCCACCGCGTCCGTGTGAAAGCCTATCTTGTGCTCCCCCGCGATTGCGGCAATCTCCTTTATCGGCTCAATTGTGCCCACCTCAGAACTTGCGTGAGTTATCGAAATCACTGTCGTCTCTTTCGTTATCGACTTCTTTACCGTCTCAGGATCAACCATTCCATACTTATCTACCGGCACAAATGTGACAACGAAACCCTGTTTTTCGAGCGAACGGGCAGTATTCATCACTGAATGGTGCTCCGCCTTCGATATAATCAGATGTTTGCCGTCGCCTTGTCTGGCAAGGGCCATACCTTTGAGCGCGAAGTTATTGCTCTCCGCACCCGAAGAGGTGAATATTATCTCCGACGGTTTGGCGTTTATCAGGGCGGCAACCTGCTCCCTCGCCGTGTCTATCGCCTGTTTCGCGTTCATTCCAAGGTCGTACATGCTCATCGGATTACCATACTGTTCCTTAAAATACGGCATCATCGCGTCCAGCACCTCTGGTAACAACGGGTTTGACGCTATGTGGTCAAAATATTTAGTGCTCATTTGCGCCCCCTTTTCTGATGTATATTTTATAGTAATCATCCTCTTCGTCTATCCCCAGAAAGTCATTTCCAGTCTTGTCACACCATGCCGGAATGTCCTCAAGCGCTCCGTCATAATCGGTGAGCATCTCAAGCACCTGGCCCTTGTGGAGTTCTTTCATGTGCTCTTCAAGCTTCAACAAGTGCATAGGGCACATCATATATACTATGTCGCTTGTAACGTCCGCCTTCACGTTTTCGACGAATTTCAGCGGCACACCGCCTCCTCCTCAATCCCGTGCTGCAAAATCGGGCTGAAATGTCTCCCATCAAGGAGGTCCCTGAGGGTTATCGTATTCAAAAAATCCTCTATCTGTCTTCCCAGCGCCTTCCACAGGTGCTGTATTACGCAGTGGTCAGCCTTTACGCATCCCCCCGCTCTATTGTCA
The DNA here is from genome assembly GCA_015233485.1 of Nitrospirota bacterium. Lineage (GTDB taxonomy): Bacteria > Nitrospirota > Thermodesulfovibrionia > Thermodesulfovibrionales > Magnetobacteriaceae > Magnetominusculus. Next base: position 6,818 of record JADFXO010000131.1, on the reverse strand, counting down.
TGGGCCTCTTGCGTAACACACGCGGTAATCGATATCGGGCCATCCAGCACCAATAAAATCTCCTCTATGGAAATCTCCTCCGGCGCCGCCTTAAGCATATATCCGCCCCCAGGCCCTTTTACGCTCCTTATCAGGCCGGCCTTTCGGAGCTTTCCCAGTATCTGCTCCAGAAATGCCACAGATACGTCCTGTTTTTCAGATATGGCCTTTATCGTAACCGGCATCGCCGGATACCCGCGGGCTATCTCATACATCGCCCTCACTCCGTACTGACATCTGGTCGATAGCCTTAACATGGTTTTATTTTATAATAGTGTACTAATTTTGTCAAGTATTATTTGTTGCAATCAACGATTATTTGTCCTGCTGGGGGCGTGAATATTGTTCGCTGAATATTGTATATTAATCCTGAGCAGATATTATTTGTATAAAGGAGACTGGACGATGAGTAAGCCATTTTCGATAGGAGTGGATTTGGGCGGGACGAACCTTCGCGTGGCCGTGGTCTCAAGGGAAGGGGAGATTGTTGAAAGGATAACGGTATCATCGACCGGCAACGTTATAGAGAGCCTGACAAGCGCCATAGAGCGGTTGTTCTCGGACAAAATTAACGGGATAGGGCTGGCAATTGCCGGCCTGACCGATGGAAAAAAAATATTGACTGCCCCGAATTTGCCTGTATTAAATGAAATAGACCTCGTTGGGATACTGCAAAGCAGGTTTAACACGCCTGTGTACATGGGAAACGACGCGTCTATGGCCGCCCTTGGCGAGAGCGTCTCAGGGGCCGGGAAGGATTTAAATACATTTGTGATGTTAACACTGGGCACGGGTATTGGCGGGGGGGTAGTATATAACCGGAAACTCCTGAACATAGCCGGGGAGCTGGGGCACGTCATCGTTGAGCCAAGGGGCAGACTGTGCGGCTGCGGCGGCAAGGGATGCCTTGAGGCCTATGCCTCAGCGCGGGCGATGACCTCGGTTGCGATGGAGGCGATTGAACTGAAAAGAGAGACGATGATGGCACAGGACAGCGGCGGCGGGATAACGCCGGCCAACATCTACAAATACGCACTACAAGGAGACGCGCTGGCGATAGAGATATTCAAGACCGCGGGATTTTATCTTGGCATAGGCATAGCAAACTTCATAAACATATTCGGCCCGGACGCGATAATTCTGATGGGCGGTCTGATAGGGGCATGGGACATATACGTGAAGAAGGCTATAAAGACAGCCGCGGCGTCGGCTTTTAAAGAGTTATTTGCAAAAGCGGAAATAATACCCTCAACCCTGGGCGGCGACGCCGGGATTATAGGCGCGGCAGAGCTGACGTATTGCTGATATAAAAATGCAGACATCGGGGTAATATTAATAAGTATGACACTTAATAAGTCTGTCATTCCTGCGAAAGCAGGAATCCAGAAACATCGTTCCAAATTCCGACCGTCAGAAGTCCATGCTTCATGAACGGTGTAATATGCATTAACAATGATTGATTGAAGGTTTATTTTGTTATCTCGCTCATATATTTTTGATAAAGTAGATAGAATACCTTCAATTTTTGGTGGTAACTTGTAATAGTAATCTTGACTACTACCACTCATAGTTTATTTCTCCATATCATTTCCCTTCCTTCGTAAACCAATCTGGTCGCGTTTTGGTTCTGACGGTTTCATAAGCCCTCTCTACGGCAGACTCAGGTTTTTCTGGGCAATTTCTAGGTTGCTTTGGGTTCGGGCGTAATCGTTAGGGAATTTGTCCTCTGTCCAGATTTTCAGGGCCTCTTCGTATGCCTCAATTGCACGGGTTAACATTTCCTCTTTGTCCCGTACCTTTGACAGGTTTCTGTATGCGGCTCCGAGATTATTTTGTGTTGCCGCGTAGTCAATAGGAAATTGGTCGGCGGTTCTGATTTGCAGCGCCTCCCCGTATGCCTCAATCGCACGGGTTAAATTATACTCCTTATCCCGCACCTGCGACAGGTTCCTGTATGCAACGCCGAGGCTATTTTGAGTTCTGGCGTAATCGAGGGGATATTTTTCAACAGTTCTTACCTTTAACGCCTCCCCGTATGCCTCAATTGCAAGGTCTAAATTCGCCTCTTTATCCCGTACCCGCGATAGGCCAATATACGCATTCCCAAGATTATTCTGAGTCGTCGCGTAGTCGGCTGGAAATTCTTCCTCAGTTCTGATTACAAGAGAATCCTCATATGCCCGGATGGCAAGGGTCAATTTGTCCTCTTTATCGCGTACCTCTGACAGGCTCTGATAGGCATTTCCCAGGCTGTTCTGAGTTGCCGCGTGCTCGGCTGGAAATTTGTCAGCCGTTCTAATGATGAGAGCCTCAAGGTACGCCTTAATAGCAAGGGTTAAATTCGCCTCTTTATCCAGTATTTGCGCGAGGATAGCATAGGTATTTCCAAGACTGTTTTGAGTGGCCGCGTATTCCACAGGATATTTCTCAATAGTTCGTATTTTCAGCGCCTTCTCAAACGAGATTATCGAGAGTTTTAGATTATCTTCTTTCTCTCTTACTAAAGATAACGAGTAATAACACAGCCCTTCGCCATGATTTATTCGCGCGTATAATCGGGGATATTTGTCCGGCAGCAGGGTGTCTAATATCTCTTCATATATATCCAAAGCCTCATTCGGATTAATCTCCCGAACCTTTTCAGCGTTTTCAATCTTAGACATAATTATCCCTTCTTCCTTATTTTTCTTTGAACTATGCAGCCAATACGCAGTTAATATCCCTGCCAATCCCACTAAAACACCGGCAATAGTGTATATCTCCCCCGCGGTTAGCGTCCTTAGTATACTCATCTTCTCACCACATTGGAATAAACATCCCTATCGGAACTCTCTGAATCAGAACCCTCTGACATACTTCCCGGCATACTTTTCGCCATACAGCGCCTCCATTCCCTTATTATAATGGCTATACATATAACGACGATACATAATAGCATAACTAAATTCAACGTTGCAACGACATTTTTAGGGGGATGTTGACAATTTTATGATATTGAAGTAAAATACCCTTGGTTTGATGAGCCGCAATTTCAGCGGCTGTAAGAGAATGGCCATTGGCCAATAAATATAATGCGTGTTATGGAGGTTGTAATGGCAGATATAAAGCCCGATGAGGTACTTGATACTAAGGGGTTGAATTGCCCTATGCCGGTGTTAAAGACAAAAAAGGCCATTGATGCCCTGGCGTCAGGGAAGGTGCTTGAGGTGCAATCGACCGATGCCGGTTCAAAATCAGATATTCCGGCCCTTTTGAGCAGATTAGGCCATGAACTCCTTGAAACAAAAGAAAACGGAAACGTTATATCGTTTTTTATTAAAAAGGCATAAGAAATACGGCATTTACTGCCTAAACATTATGCTGGTTTATGCCGATGAAGCATTATACTGTTTTTTGCCGATGGAACACCTATCGGGATAGGTTGGTATCCGGCGTCCGGCCATCTGGCAGTATGCCGGACAGGCCGGCATAAAACCGGTTACCGGTTGATGCGTTGCAGGTAAACGTTGAAGATTAAAGGGGGTGGAGTTGCGCCGCGTGCGGGCTTTTTTGACGGCGGACTTATTTGACGGCAGGATTTGTGTCGTGGGATATGCTTAGAAAATTAAAGAAGACAATTATAGCTGCCCTGCCAGCCGCGGTGTGCATCGCATTTTGCGCAGCGGCAGACGCCGATATATATAAGTTTATCGACGCCAACGGGATTGTATACTACACGGACGTGCCTAAAAATTCTAACTACGTGAGGCTATTCAAGGCCCCCCCGAAAAAAACAGAACACCCTGACACTAAGCCACCGGCAAAGACAGCGTCAACCGGCAGCATGGATAAGCCGGCCGCCGCGGCGGCAGTCGCCGGCAAACCAAAGGCGGCGGTCCAGCCGGCAAGGCCAGCGCCCACCGGCAATAACGCCGTAAAACAAGCCACAAACTTTAAGGGCTACGAGGAAATCGCACACCTGAAGGCGGCGGAACACAACATTGATCCAAGCCTCCTAAAGGCGGTAATAAAGGCCGAGTCAAATTGGAATAGCGACGCCCTGTCTCCGAAAGGCGCTATGGGGCTGATGCAACTGATGCCGGGCACGGCAAACCTGTTGTCTGTCAACAACCCCTATGACCCCGCTGAAAATATAGACGGCGGCGCCAGATATTTGAAATACTTGCTGGCTAAATTTAACGGTAACGTCTCCTTAGCCCTCGCCGGATACAACGCCGGCCCCAATGCGGTTGACCGCTACGGGGCAATCCCCCCCTACGCAGAGACCCAGGAATATGTGGCTAAGGTGATGAGCACTTATAATGGCGGCGACTATCAGCCATATTGCCCCCGTTCATACAGCCAGGGTGCCAGCCAAAGCCTGGACTCACATATATTCAGGGTCCCCATGCCAGACGGCACTGTTCTATATACGAACACACCCCAGTACGTGAATAAACAGTTGTCGGGAAGGTTTTAGCAGACCATGAACGAATCACATGAAAATCTAAAGGAAAAGATACAAAGGCTTAAAGAGCAGAGAAATGCGCTAATAATTGCCCATAACTACCAGCGGGACGAAGTCCAGGATATTGCCGACATGACAGGCGACTCCCTTGAGCTGTCAAGGAAGGCCGCCGCCACAGGCTGTGATGTAATCGTGTTTTGCGGCGTTAACTTTATGGCCGAAAGCGCCTCAATACTGTCGCCTGATAAGGTGGTGCTGCTGACGGCCTTTGATGCCTTCTGCCCGATGGCGGATATGATTAGCGCCGGCATGGAAAGGGAGCTGTATGAGGCTTTTCCCGGATATAAGGACCCACCAAGGTATGTATATCCGGTTAAATATACGCTTCGCGATATAAAAAGGGACTATCCCGGCGTGCCTGTTGTGGCCTATGTCAATACAACCGCCGAGGTTAAGGCGGAAAGCGATATATGCTGCACATCGGCAAATGTCGTGGAGGTAATCGAATCCCTCCCTGACGAGCGGGTAATCTGCGTACCGGATAAGAATTTGTCCGCATGGGCGGCTAAGAACACGAAAAAAGAGATAATATCATGGGACGGCTACTGCCATGTGCACGACAGGATAAGGCCTTCGGATGTCGAAAAGGCAAGGAATGCCCATCCAAATGCCGTTGTTATGGCACACCCCGAGTGCAGGCTCAACATCCTGGAAATGGCGGACAATGTGGCAAGCACATCCGGGATGCTTCGATTCGCAGCCAAGTCCTCCTCGTTGGAATTTATTGTAGGGACGGAGATTGGACTTCTCCACAGGCTGAGAAAAGAAAATCCGGATAAGGTGTTTTATCCCCTTAGAACAGACATGGTGTGCCCCAATATGAAAAAAACCACCCTCGAATCTGTGTATACCGCCCTGAAAGAAATGAAACACGTAGTGAAAGTAAGCGGCAAAACAAGGGAGTTGGCATGGAAAGCCCTCAATAGAATGCTTTCGCTGTAGCGGTGCAGGCCGCCCCATCACACAGTCCATACACTCAGCCCATAACTCAGCCCATAACTCAAGTGGATGCGCGCACGCAAAATAGTTTAACTTTTTTAATCATCTTAGGGTATAATTTACTGACAGCGATGAAGAGAGTTATTATGATAGTTGATGATTCAGCCAGTGTAAGACAGCTTGTCGGCCTGACGTTGGCAAATGCCGGTTATGAGGTATTAGAGGCGGTAGATGGAAGCGATGCCCTTGACAGATTAGACAAGTTAAAGGATACAAAGGTCGATTTGATGTTCGTTGACGTTAACATGCCGAACATGAACGGCCTTGAGTTTATTAAACAGGCACGGCAATTACACGCTTACCGCTTTATCCCAATCATTATGCTGACCACGGAGGCTCATGTCTCTAAGAGGCACGAGGGGAAATTGGCAGGGGCCACCGGCTGGATTATAAAGCCGTTCAAACCGGAACAATTGTTAAACCTCCTGAATAGATTTTTGAGCTGATTAAAGTTCCTGTTTCCAAACGCCGATAAGAGGAATTCAGATGTCACGGGCAAAAATCACTGGTAACTTATATCGTAGGCTCTACAAAGGAGGATATTATGTCAAGTATTGGAAGTGTTACATCGGGTGCCGCGTCTTCGCACGCGGCTACAGTGTCTGCATCCACACAAACTAAGGCTGCCGAAGAGGCAGGCGAATCGCAAGCCGGCAAAACTAAGGAGAGTGTTTCCGTTAATTTCTCCAAAGAGTCTCTGGCATTAAGTAAGGAGTAGCTTAAAGGTACAGAGAAGTAATTCGGAGCATCCTGCAACAGGCTCAGGATGATTCGATTGTAAGACGGCGTTATTTCCCGGAAGATGGCTATATGCGGCAGAGGCAATGCCGTCTTACATCAATAATCAGGGTGTTGTGCAAAATGGAGGAGTGAGCTATGGCAGACGGGGTAGGTGGGGTAGGTTTGTCGTTGGGCAGTGCCGCGCAAAGTGCTGATGTCAGCGTTGTAAAAAAGAGTTTAGACATTATGAAAACCCAGGGTGCGGCAATCATTGGCCTGATTGATAAGGCAGGAGCGGTGGGACATCAAAAGGCCGCGGGCCCTGAGGGCACCGGCGCTGTTGTAGATAAATACGTGTAGATGCCGGTGTTAGTTCTCGCGGCGTTCTCGCGGCGTTAGTTGACAGTTTTTATATACATCTGTTAGATTAGACTGTGTGTATTGGATAAGGAGGGCTTTGTGGTAACGGTTTGTCTGGCTAACCATAAAGGGGGTACTGGCAAGACCTCGATTTGTATTAATATGGGAACCTATTTCGCGAAGAAAAAGGTGA
>JADFXO010000130.1 GCA_015233485.1 Nitrospirota bacterium | reverse complement strand
AACTGGACAAAATGAATCATTTTGTCCAGTGTTACACAGGCGGAATTTTAACGAGTAGTAGAGATGTTCCAACGAATAAAAACCGCTATGCTGGGTTTCTATGACGGTTTTCCCCTAAATGTGCAATTTACCCAATAACGGGTAAAATTGCACATCCATAATCCGCTTAATCATTAAGAACAGGATGTGGCCGTAGCTGTTCCTGTAAAAGTTCCATCGTTGTTAAACGTCATTGTGCCTTGTTGGCCCTGACTCCATGTTCCTGTTATATTACCTGCCGTACCGCTTGTTCGTGTCATTGTCTTCGTTCCTGTAGAGCATCCTCCTACGCATATAAATCTGAAATTAGCGCTCGTTGCGGTTATGTTAGTGAATGCCCAAGCCATCGTGCCTAAGCTTGGTACGTTGCAACTGGAACCTATAAGTGAACCCGTAATATTGGTGACGCTCATAAGTACAACTTGAGATGCTGTGTCGAATACATATTGCCCGGAAAAAGTACCCGTAGCCGGCACATTTGTAATTGGACTGCCAGTAACTATATCCCAGCCTAATGTGTTATAATTAAACTGCCATGTCGCATAGTATGGATTATTATTGCCATTGACCCCTATATATTGAATAGTTATAAGAGATTGGCCATTGTTGGAAGTGAACATATAGGGCTGCACGGGATTCCCCAAGTCTATCGTAATTGCGTAAGACTGTACTGTACAGAGGGTTAACAATAATACTACAACCAAAACTAAAACTTTCTGCTTCATAACGATGTTACCTCCTTAATAAATTGGATTTAATTTTATTTAAGTTAGGCGGCCTACCGCTGATACTGCATTGGAATTCCTAATACCTTAAAATAAAAAGCCCCGGTATCGATAATGACTCCGAGGCTTTCATTTGCTATTTGATATTTATTATGGTTATGGCATATATAGCGGAGATTCGAGAGAGAGCAATATTCACGCCAGTTCCCGTATTTCTCTTGTATCGCCTACATCCATCGTTCACGTCAACGTCCTCTATTTGCCGAATTTATGACAGTATTCCGTTTATCTAAAAGATAGACGTCAATATTATCTAAACACTAATAATAGCCGATTGTCAAGGTGTTACCGGGTAAAAGTGATACAATCTTGTCAGCAATTCCCCTATTGTTACCTTTCAACAGGGTAAAATTGCATATTCAAGGGAAAACCGTCATATTAGTTTGTACGAAAAATAAGTATTTTCCGTACAGACTGGGTAATATTCAGGGGAAAACCTTGTTAAGACCCCTGTAAGCAACCACTTGTTGATTGTGGGGTAGACCTCAACACTCGTGTCACCAGCCGCCATTTGAAAAGTTCATCTCCATCCTCTCAACTGTGGGAGCCTATCACGAAGCATCTCTTTAACAAGATACTGGAGATAGAAAGGCCGTTGATGATAAGGGGACATCCCTTTTACCGAATCCTTAGCCTCATCCAGTAGTCGATTCCTCTCTTCCTCCGACAGTGCATTGTATATTTTATCTAATTCCGCTTCGGTTGTGGCCTCAGTCGTTCCTTCACTTTGACGTTTCTCCTGCTCTATACGTCTTTTCTCCTCCAAGACCTTTTTCTCAGCCATTGGAATATAGCCGTTCGGAATAGCATAGCCATTTTTGCACATGTGAATTACTAAGCCGATATAGTTCTGAGGTTTACTGCCCTGAAATTCGATTATCGCCAACACCTCTAACACCTTTTCTTGACCATACTGGTTGTATAACCATCTAAGGGTATCGAGACTTAACGATGCTTTACCACGTCCTGTAGTTGATTCTTTCTTGGATTCTATAGCCGTTACTGGCTCCATGACTGCCGTAGAAGGGGGTGGGGGTACTGAAATCTTCGGTGCTGATACCGTCGATGTTGGAACGGGTATTGGTAGCTCAGGTTCCTTGTCGGACGTTTTTTTCGGTAAACCTGTCGATAATTCAATCTTAGGTACGGGAATTGGTTCTGCTTTGTCTTTTTCTTCCCCAACACACACAGGTTTTTGGCTTGTATTGTGTGTATTTATATTTAAAGACTTTATATTTATATGTTTTGTCTCGATAGACAAAGGTTCTGAAGAAAACCTTTGTCTCGTAGACAAAGGTTGGTTGAACGAGGCTGGTGGCATATCTGCGTCAATTTCATTATCGAGCGTATCGGTATTAAGCCAATAAACAACCCTCTTACCCTGTCCATAGCTCTCGATAATGATGATACCTTCATCTTCCAGTTTCTTCAATGCTTGGGCAATGTTGCGATAGTCGTTGATACGGGTCATTTCTTTGAATGTTTCATATGTGATTGCGGCACTTAGCTTGTGGTAGCTGATAGTCAGTCGAAAGATACACCATGTAAGCCGCTCTTCGTAGGTCTTGGCGTTCTTAGCTTTCCACTCCATCCATTTGCTGGGGAACATAGTGAAGTTTCCATCGGGATAAAATTCTTCGGTATTGGTAGTTGAAATCATTTAGCACGTCCTCTTGAAAAAGATTTATACAATGTGCTAAAATATTATCAGCGACGATAATAAGATTAGCACACTGAAGGCAGTGGGTCGAAGACTCTCTGCCTTTGTGTTTTTTATCATCTATTTAAAATTCGGTTGTCATATTTTATATTTTTCCTTATCTTTTTGACAACCCGTTGGCGTGATGGTGTTATGGCGTTGGTGGAATGTTATCTATTCCCTGGTCTTTAAGATAGCCGATAGTCCTTTCCCGCTCACCCTCGGACATTTCCCTGAACGTTTCTTTTAAGCTCGCCATTTCGGGTTCTTGGGAGATATCCCTTTTCGACTTCTTTTGCTTCTCCGATTTTAAAGCACCGACCGGTAATTTAAATTTTTTATTTTTTTCCATTAAGCGGCCCTCCGAAGAATATTTTTTATAGTTTGCGGATACCAGAGCTTACCCATCGGCTTATACCCCTCTCTGGTAAGCTCGTCACAGATTGCCTGCAACGTGTATCCCTTGTCCTTCAACCTCTTTATCTTCCCGATGGCCTTCTGCTCCAACTTGTTCGGTACTAAAGTGTTCCCGTCCTCCGCCAACGTCCACCCATAAGGTATCTGGCCGGCTCGCTCGTTTCGACTTATCTTGTATTGGAGCGCTGATTTTGTTCTCTCGCCTATCTGTTCCCTCTCAAGTTCGTTCATCGCTCCCATGACCTTTAGCATGAACCTGCCTGTCGCTGTGCTGGTATCGAGATTCTCCGATAACGAATGTAACGTTACTCCATGCTTGATAACGTAAGTATCGACAAATTCCAGAAGGTCTCTCGTTGAACGTGTGAACCTGGATAACGAATACACGATAACGCTGTCTACTTCTTTCTTGTTGCATAAAGATAAAACCTGCTGATACCCCTCACGAGAAGCTTTACTGCCAGAGATACCAGCGTCCTCGATAATGTCTATCAAGACGATGTCTTTCACTTCGCAGTATGCTTTTATCTTGCTTCGTTGATTTTCTAAACTTATACCCTCGTTGACCTGTACCGCTGTTGATACCCTGATATATCCGATTGCTTTCGTCTTTTCCATCGTTTCCCTCATAAAGTAAGTTGTATAATATTATATATATACCTACTTATATAGTATGATAAATCATAATAAAAAGTCTAGTATATAATAGGTATATTATATAAAATAAATATTAAGAGTGGGTTCGTAAACTCGTGGACAGGTTGATTAACTACTTAGACGACTATTCCAAGTTTTGAAGTTCTTCGAGTAATCGTTTCCGTTCTTTACCCTTGAAAAGGTGGCCGTCGATTTCCCCAAGGCGACGTAGTATCTCAGCTCGTCTTTTTGCCCGATTTTCCGATTCTTTTTTAACAACGGCTGGCTCCCGGCCATTAGTCAACATCCTCAAGTTCTGTTCCAATTCAACTTCTTTCTGCCTTGCCTTTTCCCAGTCCGCCCGCACTTGTTCCGGATTACGTCCGTCCGTCAAAAGTTTAAGGCTGCCTTCAAGCCGTTCGTTCTTCACGGAGAGCTCTTTGATAATTTGGTCTCGTTCCTCAATGTCTTTGACCAGTTGTCGGTTATGTTCCTGGTTAACTTGAGCAAGTTTTAGTATTTCTTGAAGCAATTCGGTTTGTGGTGGTGTTTTACCGGGGTTTGTAGTACCTTTAGAGTAGGGTTTATCTGGAGTTTGAGGTATCTTCGCTAACTCAATTTTTACCTCTGGTAGAGCCATTCCTTGGTCTTTCATCTGGCGTATTTTATCGAAGATTACCAAACCATCTGAGTTTAACAGGATAGCATTATTGTTACCACGCTTAATGAAAGGATTTAAAACATCCCTTAACTCCTTCAAGCACTTATTTATGTAGGCTCGGCTGAATCCGGTGCGTGTTTCAATATCCGTTAGGCTAAACATAACTAAAATACTATCATATTTTATTCTAAAAAGGCTACTCTAAAGGTAGCTAAACGGTGATTGAACGGTAGTTAAACCGTTACTTTAATCAATTCCTCTAACATGCTATAAACAGGACAATAGATAGCGTCCCACTACAAGTCCGGCTCCCCTGGTGTTCGCCTAAGAATATTTATGGTTCTGGCTCACTGTTGCCCGATTCTTAAGCAGTCTGTATAAGCATAGAATATAAGCGCCCTTACAAACTATCAAACGGCCATAACTCACGGTATCTTAACAGCTTACCGAAGACGGCCCCCTCTTCAAAGTAAAGGAACCAAGTAGTAGGTATCCTGGAATATAACCGTATAACCAGCGAGAAACCAGCGAGAACCTTTCGTACCCGACAAACGGTATAAATGTATGGGATTACCTGTTCCCCAACTTAACGACGGTTTAAGACGGTTATACTAAGGTATGCTCGTACTCTCCTTTGTCATGCCTGCGCCCTCGATACTGACGGCCTCATACTCATACGCCAGAACTATGTACGCGCACGTATAGAGTTCACCTTTACTTACCCACTTACTGAACCTCACTACCCTGGAACCTGTTTTGATTAACACGTAAGTTCTGTATTTTGGTTCGCGCTCCCTATTTCTGAATTTGGCTTGAGCTTACTGAACCCGTTTGTATTCATCAGGCCTGGCACATTCCCTCTATACCGTTACCTTGGGAATGGATAGTTATAACATACTCTGTGTTAAATTTAGACATTTGACGGATTTCCCCTACACCCATAGCCCACATTTCGCTGTCTAATTTGAACGTGGATAAGGCAGTATCTTTATAGACTTTATGAAAATACTTCTGCATAACATCAGCATTCATAATGAGTGTATTCACCTATCATAGAACTAGCGATATTCCCATGTTTTGTTATGCAATCTATTAAGAAATTAACTCACAGACTTGTCGGTTTTCATATGCTAATCAAATCCCATTATCGCATAAAATTATTTTTATTTTTATTCATAATTCAGAGAATTATTGATTGCTTTTACTTCCAAATTATGTTACAATTTATCTATAACAAAAACGGCATAAACCTGGAGGAAAACAGTGTTGCAGAATATCGAAGATGAATACGAAGAGGAATATCGTGATAAGGCCATTCGGCGAATTGAGAAGAGACAAGGCAAGTTCGATTGGACTGATGACGGCCATAAGGAATTGTTGAAGAAGGAAATCGCTTATATAAAGTTAAAGGCTGAGATAGCAAGAAAAATCCGTTTCAAGGCTACCACGGCAATAAATAGATTGTACGCCAAATGTGTTTATGACGTTGGCGAACACCTTGCATCCCTGCGAAACGACTTCATTGAAAATATCGATGATGACACTTTTGAGTCTTGGCTTAAGGACAGTTTCACTTGTATGAGCGTAGGAGGCGTAAATTCCCTTACTGTTTATCTACGATGTAGCTCCCCTGATGCAATATATGGTTCATATTATAAAATACACCCCTTGCTTCTCAACGCACTTTCTGAGTTGCCGGATGATATACGCGGCGATTTTAAATGGGCATGTAAAAGAGCCGAGGCCGACATAAGCATAACCGAAAAAGATATTGCAAACAGGGTAAGTGATGAAGGATTTTCTATACCGGATGTAGTGCATGTAGATGCGACGTTTAAATCTAAAAATGGTAAACACAAACCCACAAAACATTTCAAAATGCGTAAATATGGATACCGTTTAAATGTTTACGAAGCAATCAGTGCAGCCGATAGGAATCATAATTGTCCATTACATACCCCGAGCGCAACACTCCCTGATGTAATTCCTAATGTTAAAGCTCCGAGATTTACGAAACCAACATTAAATCTTTCAATTAAAAATCTTATGAATCTGTCCTCTGCAGATGCGAAAAAGATTGAGGATGTATTCGAACTCATCAAACAACGCGTGGCTCGATGCAGTTTTAGAATTGGTCAAATTATGTACGAGGCACGGTGCAAACTTGGTAAAGACTCTCCTGAATGGCAAGAGATATTAGAAAACTTAAACCCGTTAGTAATTGCCCCCGACGCATATTACTTCTATCACAAAATGCATGACAAAGAAGGTGCTCATCTTTCCCTCTCCCCCACTACGGTAAGAAAGTTATCTGACGAATCTATAACTGTGGAGATGTCTGATGTATTGTATGAAGAGAAAGACCTTTATAGATGTGAGCGATTAGGGAAGCAGTATTTTAGGGAGTTGAAGCGGTATGTGGAAGAAGAAAGAAAAAAGAAGAATAGAGCAGCGAAGTTAGCTCTTAGAGAAGAAAGAAAAAAGGCGAAGCTGGCTCAAGCTAATCCGAGAAAAAAACGGAGTGCAGTCGATGTGCCAATAGCTATGGTATCTCCCCCCCTATCCCTTACTTGTACTGCATGAGAAAGGGAGGGGTATCTTTTCATAACTACACGTGTTCGCCGTGAAGCTATTACGATATTATTCTCTTTATTCTTAAATCCTCGTAATGGTCGGGGTGTTGTTTAATGTGCTTTAAAATCGGATTTTCCATCTTGGGAAAGATGTCGTCCATGTTGCTGAAAAAATGCTCCTGTAACATTTTCTTTTTAAAGTAATCGATTTGATGGGAAACACTCAAACCATCTATCTCGCTATAGAATGCCTGCCCTAATTCGTCTATCAATTCCTTATACTCAACGATTTGTTCTTCAGTAGAGTTAGCCTTGTTCCTACCTGGCTCATTACCTATAATACATTTTGCAAGTCTGCTTATAACCATATCTTCACGAAAGATTATTGACTCCCATATGTCGATGTTCCTGACATATTCACACCAAGACCCTAAAGCCAATCTTTTTTTATTTATGGTGGGACTGTTTACAACAAGCTCAATACGTATGAAGCGACCCTTGATAACATTAATATTAAACGTGCTATCTTCTTGCCTGTTCTCTTCCTCTTTAACGTACCCTCTAACTGCCTTAGGGCCTTTGCGCACGTTTCCGTCTTTGCCTGTGTAGTCAGTACTACTACCATCAGTACCAATGAATCTTTTACGATTACCTGCCCTAGCGAATTTTAAAGTAGCATAACGAGATAAGTATTGATGTAACGATTTTGAATAATCAGCATCCGATAACTTTATATCGCAAGCAACTTCAACACTACGAAGCCAAACAGACCGCTCCCTAATCGACTTTGTTATCTTAAGAAAAATACCCTCTACTATCCGAAGAAGTTTCATCGTCGTTTTACTGATTGTTAAAATAAAAACAAATCCATCTGTATGATTATGTTGATAAATGAGTAAGCTGGAGTTGCCCGATTTATACATCCCATGTAAAATAGCCTTGCTCCCATCTCTAAACTTGCTTGGAGGCGTTCCAAGAGGCTTGAATCGTGTTTTGAGCTCTTTCTTAAGGTCTGTAAGCACGTTACCACGATTGATGAAGGTGACCCTAACCAGGTCTAAGTGAACGTTGATTGATGTTACTATACTATCAAATAGTGCTTCCATGTCTGTGTCTCCTTTGTATTACAGAATATTATATGATCTTAGTGAGGAAGAATAGTTGAAAGAATTCGATGGTGTATGGTATGATAATATGTAAAGAGATAAAGAGGATGTGTGGTGTTAAGTGCAAAGATAATATTATTTTTTAAGATTAATGGTTATTAATAATGGACTAAAGAGTTAGAATGATATAGGGACGATTTAGAGATTTATATAAGAAAAGTTTAAGGTGTTGTAAGTGGGGAATAAAAATCGCATTAGTAAGACGCACTTTTAAAAAACAAGAGAAAACCACCAACTGAATGAAGGCGCATGACCGACGATGGGTAAAATTGCATATTCCGGGGAAAACCGACATAGGATTTAGTTTAGTTCCTCCATTCCCCGCCATCCAGATAAACCGCCGTGTACGCCTTTATACGGCTCGATAGGGGTGGGTTGAAGCATAGAAGATGGAATGGGGGGATTTACCTAATGATAACACAAGTATTCTATCTGTCATTGGGTAAAATTAAACATTTAGGGGAAGTCTGTCATAGACCAAGTTATCGCCAAAGCCTTTCAAACCGTGCCGGATTTGTCGTGGTGTAAATGACGGTATGCTGAATGTTCCGGTGGCCTAAGTAGTCCTGAATGAGCCGCGTATCCGTGCCCTGGTCTGCAAGAGCAAAGCCGCAAGCGTGGCGGAGCATGTGGGGGTTGGCGGGCAAGGCAAGTTCGGCAAGCTTGCCATAAGAACGGATCGCAAGCCACGCGGTCTTACGGCTTAACGCGCCACGTCGTTCGCTGATAAAAAAAGCGTCTGTTTCCGGCTTCATCTTAGAGCGGATCGCAAGCCAAACTTTAACCGCCTTCAATTCATCGGATCGTAAGGGGTGAGTTGTGGAAAGCCCTTTTTTAAGCCGCTCTACATGAAGCACACGGCTTTCAATGTCCACCTGCGACAACGCAAGGCCGCAAGCTTCGGATACGCGCAAGCCGTGGCGGAACATGAGAAGCAAAAGGCAACGGTCGCGGGCTTCGTGGCGGCTGCCTTTGGTGGCCGCTAAGAGTTTTTCGACTTCAAGGCCGGTTAGGTGTTTACGTTCGTTCATCGCTTAGGCGTGTACACCTTCTTGCAAAGAATGACATGGCGTGAAGGTAACGTTCACTTCAATATCTGCGTCAAGTTTTTCAAGAATCGCAATCATCCTGTCAAGCGTAAAGTGCTTCAGACGCGCATTTCGGATGCGTGAAAATTCTGAATGTGATATGCCTGTTAGCCTTTCAGCTTCGCGCGTGGACAGTTCGCGTTCGTCAAGCGTGCGTACAATCTTTGCGGCAAGAATAGCGCGAGCCTGTTCTACGCTGGCGTTGGGATGGCCAAAGTCGCGGAACACATTACCGCTTCCGCGTATCAATTCAAAATCGTCTTTCATTGTAGAGCCTCCTTCAATTGTTTTAAGCGTTCACGAATAAGGTCAACCTCCATTTGAGGCGTTTTAATTCCGGTCTTTGATTTTTTCTGAAAGACGTGAATGACCCAAATATCCACGTCGATCTTCACGGCATAGAGAACACGGAAGGCATCACCTTGATGTTTAAGTGCTATTTCAAAGACCCCTCCGTCAACACTTTTGAAGGGCTTGGCATTGTCCGACTTGCTGCCTTCTGCTGCCATAGTAAGCGCTCTCATCATATCAGCGCGCACATCATAGGGAAATTTTTCAAAATCCCTTCGTGCCGCTCTCATCCACGAAATTAGCCGCGCATCTTTCATTGCTATATGTTGATATATTTATCACCAATTTTTCAAGCTCTTTTTTTAGAAAACCGCACACCTTCATCGTTTTGTCTAATTTTGGCCTGTACTGCCCTTAGTAAATACGCGGGTTTTCAAGCGGTCATAAGTGATAAACTGGACAAAATGAATCATTTTGTCCAGTGTTACACAGGCGGAATTTTAACGAGTAGTAGAGATGTTCCAACGAATAAAAACCGCTATGCTGGGTTTCTATGACGGTTTTCCCCTAAATGTGCAAT
>JADFXO010000012.1 GCA_015233485.1 Nitrospirota bacterium | reverse complement strand
GATGTCCCGGAGTATAACTGGACGTGGCTCGACACTGAAAACCAGCTAAAAATGCTATCAATGGTAGATGAGGAGGACCGGGAGATCATTAGGTTTCTTATGTTACACGGTTGTAGACCCGGTGAAGCTAGGGCACTAAAAGTAAAAAATCTTGACTTAAAAACTAATTCTATCAGAATCGATTCGACGTTCTCTGACAGTGTGATCCGTGAAAAGCGTAAAGGTCGCAATTCTAAGCATTACATTATTCCGATACACCCGGAGATGTTAGAATATCTTCAGTACCGCTGTAATAATAGTTTGCCTGAAGCCTTTGTATTTATTAATCCGAGAAGCGGCAAACATTACGCTGATGCATGTTTAGATGGTGTCTGGAATAAAGCCCGTAAGAAGGCGTGTGCACCTAAGCTACGACTATATGATGCAACCCGTCATAGTTTAGGTAGCGGCTTGGCGAATCAGAATGTATCCCCGTTTATAATCAGCAAGATTTTGGGCCATACCACGGTTAAGATGTCAGAGAGGTACATGCATCATGATATCGACAGTTTAAGAGTTGCCTTCGATAAAGTTTCATTGGAAAAGAAGGTTTCTGAAATAAAACCCAAAAAGGAATGACTGTCTACAAACCGTCTACAGTCTAAATTTCAAATCTATAACTCACTGATAATAATAAGTAATTATAGAGGCACCGGGGTTTCGAATCCCCCCCTCTCCGAGTCTTAACTCCTTGATATATATAGATATTAATTCTAAAACCCTAGATCCTGGCTCGATCCTGAATCGGTTTTTAGTGCAAAAATATATAGGTAATTTCAGCCCTAAAATATAGCGTTCCCCCCCTGTGCCTATCTCTATGGTTTGATAATATCGTGCTATATATATAATTGTGTCCGGGCTTTAATTTCTCGTATCCGGCTTTAACAAAATTATAAAACATAAAATGGCTATTGAACTTAATCGGGATAAGTTTGTATTCTATATTGTTATTTCTATACGCAGCCGGGCCTAAAGGGGTAATAGAGATGCTTGCAACTATTGAAGCCAGGGGTTTCCGTTAGTTTCGGGCATATTTTGCTTTTAAACATGATGAACAACTATATTATGATTGTTGTTAGGAAATATAATAATGGATATACAGACTAATAGCATAGTAAATACATGGGCTTAAGTGAGAAAAAAAGACAGAAGAAACTGGCAAAAAGGGCAAGTAAGCGGAAAGAAAAATTATCAGCAAAGAAAGTCTCGGAAGCTTTAGGCGAGGTAATGGGGAAAATAAACCAAGTTATGTTAGCATCGACATCACCCCTTCACGAATGTCTTGCTCCTGAAAATCTTTTTGAAATAGGTATCGGCAATGTTGTGATAAGCAGAAAAATCTCGGCTGACAGGATTGGTATAAGTATATTCCTCGTTGATGTGTTCTGTCTTGGTGTTAAAGAGGCATTATTCACCATATCGCCAAAAATTAAATATGATGAGAGCATAGAAAATCTTAAACTGGAGCAGGGAGCAAAATATATCGATCCGGCCTGTGCTGTAAAGCTTATAGACGGAGCCGTCGCCTATGCTGAAGATCTAGGGTTCACTCCGCATCGAGATTATGCCGTCGCAATGAAGATTTTCTGTGATATAAATCCTCAAGATTGCCAACATAACTTTGAATTCGGAAAAGACGGCACGCCTCTCTTCTTTGCCGGGCCCAACGATACACCGGCGAAATGTAAGAGGATAATAGAAACTCTGGAGAAAAGATGTGGCACAAATGGTTACAACTACATTTCAATGCCAGATAATGATAATATAGATGGGTAAACCCTTATGGAGAGCCACTTATAAAGTAAATATTCTCTTTGGCCGAATACAGCTTTATAATCGAGGTTATCTGTCTGTTGATGCTATATGCCGGATTTTTCGAAGAAGGGGGTGATTTATGATAGTTTTGGATGATTTATCTAAGAATTACTCATTTGTATCCTTTTTCGGCTTGTGTTCATCAATTTTTACCACCCTACCCCTTCGGTTCACAATATCTCGTAACTTCGCGGTCGTTGCATGGTAGTATTTCTGAGTGGTCCGGATGTCAGCATGTCTCGCCAAGGCCTTAGCTACCAAAGGATTCGTATCGTTTTCTACCATTTGCGTAATAAAGGAGTGCCTGCTTGCTTCGTAGTGACATACAGGTAAGCCGGAGAACTTCTTCCATCGAACTTGGAGGCTATCCTGAGTATAATTACCATTAGTCGTCGGATTTACAAACAGGAAGGTATCGGGGGTTTTACCTTCAGTATTCCGCTTTGCTATCTCGTAGGCTTTATCCGACAGAGGTAGAAACACTTTTTTACCGGACTTGGTGGTTTCTCGTAATTTTCCATAGCTCCAGGACCGTTGAATCAGTATCTGCTGGTTCCGCAAGTCTATGTCCTTAACCTTCAGTGCAGTAGTCTCACCTGGGCGCAAACAAGTTTCAAAGCCAAACTCGAAAACATCTCTATCTTCCGAAGGTATTCTTTTCAGTGCCGCCAACTGCTCCTCATAATCGATAGACAATCTAACGGTGGCGTCGTTACCTTTGATTTGAGGGAATAATGGTATTTCCGGTATTACCCCTTTACGCCGGAGCCACGAAAAGAAGGAATGTAGAGCGTTCAGAATATTCCGTTTAGTCTTAAGTTTCAATTTTTTCGGTAGCTTGTCCTTAAACCGCTCTAACTGCTCAAACTTAACCTCGCGACAGTCAATACCCTTGAAAAAAGGCTTGTAATATGCTCTTGAATATGATTTATAGTGTCTGAGAGTCTCTGGTGAAAACTCATTAGAGGCTTCTTCCTCAGCTTTTTGTTCTATCCATTCATCAAGTTTATGGGTTACAAGCTTTTCTTTTACTTTTCCCGGGATCCAGTCGTCAGGTATAAACCGCTTCCTGTCAATATCGGCGCGCATGATTGTTAGTTGTCTCTCAGCGTGCATATAGTCAAGCTGTACACCGTCTTTATCGGTGCTGAACCTGTGGAGTTTCTTTCGCCAGTAGAGGAAAATCCGGCACTTCCCATAACCACACTTTGGGCAGGTATGTGTATCCATGACAGTGGCACATTTTAAACATCTTATCCTGCCGTTCATGCTAAGTCCCCCGGTATATACTTGTGGTATACCAGGACCATGGTAGCGGTCCTCAGGTTGTGATATCAAGCGCGAATTATCACTCTGAGGGTTTCCGGCACTATGGATGAGCCGGAGACTATTATTATTGACACGTTTTTTTCATATTTATATGTATAATTACCTTACAGCTCGATAACATCATATAGAAGGCAATGATTACGTCCATTCATTGCACAAGGCATGAATGGACGCTACATTACCGGACAGGCGTTATTCGTTCTCAGCAATCAAAATCGATTATCGCCTCGTTATACGGAATTATTCGTGGCCTTTGTCCGCGGTACAATTATTTTGAACATTCGGCTCAGTATTTGCCGCAGTGTAGATATCCATTGTTTGACCAGAATCGAGTAAGGCGTACAGTCCCTGCTCTTTTAGTTCGGTTAAAGTACGGAGAAAGGCTTTCATTTTGTAAATATGGCCGATAATATTGTTGGTTATCTCCTCACACATAATAAAGCCAGGATTAATCTCGACAATGCACTGTGTAATGTCCTCGACATCACCTAAATCCTTATTTGACCTAATTATAGCTTTCCTTAATAACTTCTGTTGATTAGCTACCGACATTTGGGACTCTTTCATTTTTTATTCCTCAATGTACATAATTTATTGTATTTCAATTAATTCGCTGTAAAATACAGACATTATTAATTCTTCTGGTCATCATCTGGCTCAATTTGTACTGTATGGTTTATGCGATCTTGAGATAATTCGCAATATTCTGCCGAAATATCAATGCCTATATATTTCCTACCGTGTTTCTTCGCCATTGCACAGGTAGTACCGCTTCCGGAAAAAGGGTCAAGGACAATGTCTCCTCGATTACTCCAGGTGTAGATATGATTTTCAGCTAGTGCATCGGGGAAGGAAGCTGGGTGGTTTTTGACATTTTTAAAGGAAGAAGCGACACCACAGCCACCGACGTTATATTTGAAAATATTTCTTCTGATGTCATGCGTATTATTATTCGTTTTTCTCACTGTTTCTATTAGGGTCCCATCAGTCTGTCGAGATGTCCGTTTGCCCCACGACTTCTTATTCTCATTTTTTATCGGATGATCCTTTATCAAATGAACGGTTCTCGGTTTGCCATTTTTTGAAAATATGTACATAAATTCAAACACTTGTTGGTAACGATTAGATGATCGGTGGGCGGCACTGTTCTTTTCAAAAATCATACTATCGTGAAGATTCATATGAAGAACACAGCGTATAAAAGTTTCGATTTGAGATGGTAATCCGGTTTCACTTCCGGCAACAGTTGTATCACCGACTACTATAACCATTACTCCACCATCCATTAAGACACGCCACGATTCGATGAGTATCTTTTCTAAGTGAAAGACATTCGCATTGAATTCGTGCGTGTAACTACGGGCCGCATTGTAAGGCGGGCTAGTTACTATAAGGTGTACTGAGCGACTTGGAAATAGCTGCAATACACGTGCACTATCTCCCGTTATGATTTGATTTACAGGTAACTCTTTTCTCATTTACTTCTGCTCCTTGTGCTTCATTATTTAGAATGATATTTAATAATATCTAAACTTATTATGCATGATTTTAAAAGATATGTTTATGTGAATCTTTACTTAGTTAATTCTTGCACTTATAATATTAATTACTAAAATAAATTAAAGTATCCTTACGAGAATTCTATAAATGAAGGTTGGTGAAATGGTGATATAAAAGGCCTATCGTGTTTATTTGTATACCTAATGTGTTTAGACAGGTTACGATGGGATTATCTATGAGAGAATGATCCCTACAAAGAATTTTCATATTATAGTGTAATGTGTTATACTCTAATTTGTTATGTGAGGGTTCCCATGTTAGATTTCTTCGAGAGGAGGTTAGCAGAATGCGTAAGGATGAAGACACTGAGCAGTCGGCGTACCTGAAAGAGTTAGACGAAGTACGTTGGGATTATCTAAGAGAGGCTGATTCCTACAAAGAGGATTGGACGCTTTTGCTGGATTTGTATAGGGAAAAACTTAGAGGTGAAATACTTGAGCAAAATGAGGAGGGAATCGATGAATTAGAGATAACGGATATTCACGGTTGTATTGAGCTCAAGGTTTCTCAAAGAGATGTCTTCATTAATAATATAACTGTAGAGGATATTTACTATTTTCATGATGGTGAGATAAGAAACTCTGTTGATGATTATTGGCACCATAGATTATGTATGAGTCTGAGATACGGAGTTAATGTCATTGCAAATCCTAAACTAACACATGACGATATTTCTAAGATGCCATATAGGATTCAAGAGAAACTCGAAAAACCTACCGATTGTAAATGTAACCTATCTAAGAGAATGCCCCACTGCGATGGATCTCATAAAGGTCCAGATAAAAAGCCAGAGATGGAGACCTATTATATAAGGTATATCTTTTATACATTTGATGAGGAATTCAGTGTTTGCCGTTCTATATTTAGTAACAATGTGTATGAGTATCTCCCTTTTACAGCTTGCTCCGTTAATCTAACATTACAGATTGATTTATTAGTTGAAAGGTTTAGAAAGTTTGTGAAGGATGAGATTGAATTACTTACTACAAAGTCACATTCGCATGTAAATGAGAGGTTTCTTTCTCGATGGAGTAGACCAAACTATTCTAATTTCGATGTTCTTAGGGAATGTCTTAGGTTATATCTACTTCATAAGAGAGAGAAGGTAAATTTCAAACAATATGAAATGATGAGTGACCAGGACGCGAAAAGGTATCCGTATGTTGCTGAGCGTACATTTTATGACAATATAAGCAAGGCTGAAAAGATACTCCATGAAATTAATGAAACCGGTAACTTTGAAGTGCCTAAAAAAGTGAAGAAATCAGGTAACGAGGAAGTTGTTGTCTTAAAAACTTTAGATGTTAGTGTTCCGAAAACAGCCGAAACAAAGAAGAAATTAACTAAAGAGGAGCAAGCCGCCATTGATGATATGAAAGCGGTGCTGCGGTTCCATAGTGTAACTAAAAAGGCTGGGATAACATATGAAGACTACGTGCTTCGGAGCAGGATTGATCCGGTTCGGTTTCCTTTTTATTGTGATGAGCAGACATATGATGACCTGATAGCGGCGGCTGAGAAAATAAACACTGAAATTATCCAGATTATTGTAACGAGATGTAATAGAGCGTTTGAGAGTATGGATATCGATGATAAGGAAGTTGTACCTGAGTCGTTTGAAGAGATATTGTTGAAGATTATCAGGCAAGCGAACAATCGTGAGATTCCTGAGTAGTCGTTATCGGTGCTCCAGACACAACTCCTTCAAGTAAACGGATGTGTCATATAGCCTGAGTGTCATACGCCTCCCGGCCTTGCAACCTTATTATGGCTTAAGGATCGTGGGCCGGAAAATCGCTATGTGGTTATACGCTGTTAGTCCATAACCTCTGATTCTCTCCGATACCAGTGCGCCGGAAGAAATGTGAATGGTATCGGATGATAGGTGCCTTCCCTGTATCCTCTCCATAATTAACCGTTTGCTTCATTAATTTGTTGTCATGAGCGAAAAAGTGTGCAAAAATATTTTTAGAATTTTTTTTTGAAGACTGATATTTACCATCTCGAAAATTTTAGAAATATTCCATGTGTGTCTCGACTAAGGCTAAGGCACGACGGCCCCTCTTGCTTGGTTTAGATTTCACTAAAATTTCCACGTCAGACAGAGGAAAAGGCGGCTTCTGACTAAACGCCTACCCCACTCCTAAGGTATACGGATTATCGTCATAAAAGATAATCTCCGGGAGGTTATTTTATTTTCTACACTTTTACCACTTGACAGAGAACATATGTTCGCCTATACTATACTTATGAATAAATCTCAGGAAGATGACAAGCTAAAATCGAGGATAGTTGGTATATCCGCCTTCTTTCACCAAAACGGCCGTATGCCCAGCTTCTCTGAGATTGGTGAGATATTCCACCTGAGCTCAAAAAGCTCAGTGTATAAGGCTGTTGGCAAACTTGAGAGTAAGGGTGTACTCATTAAGGACAAGAAAGGTAAGTTGATACCCGTATCCATAAAATCTACGGTTAAGGTGCTGGGAACTGTCGAGGCAGGATTTCCCAGTCCCGCCGAAGAAGAACTTGCGGACACACTCTCTCTTGATGATCTCCTCATAAAGAACCGTGAAGCCACTTTCCTTTTAAAGGTTTCCGGAGATTCGATGTCGGAGGCTGGTATTCTTCCCGGGGACATGGTTATTGTCGATAAAGGTGAGACTCCGAAAAGCGGTGATATTGTTATAGCCGAAGTCGATGGTGAGTGGACGATGAAATATCTGAAAGTAAGAGGTGAAAACGTTACACTTATACTGGTACCGCCGGTTAAAAATGAACCCACATGCAGCTTATAAATTGACCCACCTATCCATTATCCGTCGAATATATAACTTGGAATATAATAAAATGAATCATATTGCATCTTGAACAAAATACAACCTGTCATGAACAAATTGCTCCAATAAAATATTGAATTATGTCAATCATAAAATTAAACATACAACTTAATGGTGGGTCAGATTTCCGGCGATAGGTGGGTCATTTTTAAACCGGCAGTAACACACTTATACCTGCCAATCCAAAGTACAAGCCTATCAAACCTAAGCACGAACTCAAGATAGCAGGCGTCGTTACCGCCGTTGTCAGAAAGTATAGGAAAATTTAAATGAACAGTCGGCCTTTAACCATACACTCATGGCCCCAAGCAATTTTACACGTCGATGCCGATGCTTTCTTTGCCTCCTGTGAACAAGCAACGCACCCCGGAACTCAAAGGAAAGCCGGTTATAACAGGGAAAGAACGGGGCATAGTGGCTGCTGCAAGTTATGAGGCGAAAGCAAGGGGCGTGAAGAGGGGTATGAGGCTCTTTGAAGTTAGACAGGTATGTAAAGATGCCGTTATCCTTCCTTCTGATTACGAGACATACAGCCTTTTTTCTATGCGTATTTTTGAGATACTAAGACATTTTTCGCCGGATGTGGAGGAGTATTCCATAGATGAGGCATTCGTGGATCTCACCGGGTTAAGAAGAAGTTTTCATGGTTCTTACGGCCAGATAGCAGAGAAGATTCGCCAGACTGTTGAAAAGGAACTTGGATTCACGGTATCTGTTGGCGTGAGTCTATCGAAAGTCTTAGCGAAAATAGGCTCTAAGCACAATAAACCGAACGGCTGCACCATAATTCCGGGAAGAGATATACACATCTACCTCGAAACTCTGCCTGTAGAGAGCGTCTGGGGCATCGGAGCCAATACAGCCGCATTTTTAAATAAGCATAGGATAACGACGGCACTACAGTTTGCGGAGAAGGACGAAACCTTTATAATGAAGTATCTCTCTCAGCCATATCAGGGTATCTGGCATGAGCTCAACGGTAGAAGTGTTTTCCCGGTTGTAACTGAGACGAAGAATAGTTACCAATCGATAAGCAAGGCAAAAACCTTTACTCCTCCTGCAGACAATGAGATTTTTATCTTCGCTCAACTTTCGAAAAATCTTGAGAATGCATGTATCAAAGCGAGGAGATATAAACTTGCCGCGACCAGGCTTATTGTGTTTATAAGGAGTCAGGATTTCAAGAGTTACGGAGTTGAAATCAGGTTGAGTCCTCCAAGCGCCTATCCTTATAATCTGATGGTGCCGTTGAAAGAAGGATTCATAAGGGTCTATAAAGCGGGCATCCTTTATCGGCAGACAGGTGTTGTCCTTGCGGGTCTAGTGCCTGATGACGGCTCCCAGTATAGTCTTTTTGACGATAGCACTAAGATTGTGAAAATGGCAAATATCTATGAAGCCGTTGACAGGCTTTCCGGGAAGTACGGTAAACACACGGTTCAGCATGGTTCAAGTCTTCCGACGAAGCAACAGGCCCAGCATGAAGGTGATAGAGGAGATGCACCTATTAGAAAAAGTGAGATGTTCAAAGGTGAAAACGCGAGGTAGAGATTGAGTTTGCCGGTGCTGAATGTTAAGGTTTGAGGTTCCTACACCAAACGCGCTTCTCTGTTTGACTGTTACTCCTAAAAAAACAGTGGAAAATAAACAATATTGGCTTAACCCCATATTTTACAAGAATTTTATGCATCTGAGGAGCAGTTCGTTTTGCATACTTTTTGGTGAGTACTTTTTTTTTAGGTAAAAGCCCGATTTTACCTTATGATTGAGAAGTTAACAGCTTTTTTAGGTTGAGATGTGTCTACGATGTAGAAAGTGTTAGAGAACATCACGAGTTACCTGACAATCACTTTGCCTTGGGCACTTGCAGCGTTTATGACATTTCGATTTGCCGTAAAAACTTCAATTCCTGAAACGGTAGCAAAGTCGCCATCATCTGTTATGACCTTAATGACTCCGTGGGCTTTCATCGATTCGAGTATAAAAAGGTCATAACCGTCAACGTTCTCAGTCTGAATGCGATTAAGTGCCGATGTTACGGTTACGGCATCAATAGTTTGATTTAACGGAATGGCCAGATTTTCCACCTGAAGCCATGCAGTCTTAATCTCTGCGGCAACACGGGTTCGCTCTGCTGCCAGATTGTGCCGATACGCCTTCGCTTCTTTATCGCTATATTTCTTTTTGTGTGTCTTGTTGTATATTTCCCTTTCGGTTCTCTCGATAATATGAGCAAGTTCAGCGAGCGAAAGCCCTACATGCCTGACACTGGAACCTGTTGCAAGAGCTTTATTCAGATATGCCGGGTAGTAAGGCCATTGTTTTGGCGCATTTGATGTTACTTTAGAATACGTCATCCAAAACCAAACATTCGTGTCAACGAGAAAAAGATCGTCAAGCTTCGGCGTATCGGCGTTGATGTCTACAATATTAGCGTGTATTGTATAATTTATTGGCATCAGTCAGATTCCTTCGCCTGTTGCTCAAGGATATCGTCAACAATCTTACGGTAGTCCTTATCAGCATAATATTTCACTGCGTTTTCAATGACACGTTCAAAGACATTTTTTCCAGTATCGTTCAGATTGACGAAATGAAGCAAACGTTCGAGTTCTTCTTTTGTTATATTCTTCAGCAACTGGCCGAATGCAAAGTTAAAGAAAGGGGAAGCGAACTGGTTCACATCACTAAAATCAAGTGATACGACTTCCCCTTGAAGAAGTGGACCATGGATCATTTCATAGATTTTCTGCCCGTCTTCCTTAATTATGCAGCGCGGGCCTATAAGCTCTTTTATTTTAAAGTTCAATATGATTCTCCTTATCAAAAAGTCGGCGCAACCTCGCCTTTTAAATGATATTGTTTTTCGTCACACCATAGTGTAATGTGAAAAACAGTACCCTCGAACGAGATCGTTCGATTAGAGTACCGCTCGCCATTTTTATCAATAATACAATAACCGTCGTTACTATATACCTCCAACTTGCCTTTGTTTAGTTTAACGAATTGCTTAAGGAGGTCAAGACCAGCACCGCCGGGTTCGCCATAGCCAACCTTCGTAGTGCTACCAGCCTGAAACGCCCACTGAAGACAAGTTGACCCTTTTAGTTTATCAGCCTGCTCCTCGCTGACGTTTTGACGAAAGAAGTCTCTGACCTTGGAAGGAATACCCTGTCCGAAGTCCACTACAGAAAGCAAAAGTGCATTATACCAAGGAAAGTATTGCCCGCATGAAAAAACACCGATCTCTGTTCCACTGTGTTCAAAAGCGTTATTGTATATTTCCCACATGTTTCCAGCTATCGCATCTCTTAAGCGATTACTGATGCGAACCCATCCCTTCCCAATCCAGTTATCAGTTAGGTAATCCATTATACCATTCATATCGAGTGTATCGTCATGACGGTAAGGAATGGAATTGCCATCCCAACCGGAGGAAGGATATCCGAATGCTTTGGCAAACCCGCTCTGACACAAGTTGGTCAAAATTCTGTCTCTAAGCGTGGCCCAATCGAATTCTACAGTCCCCCAGCGATATTGAATCAGGCGCGTAAGCCCTCCGAGAAACGCTACTGCATTGGGGCGGAGGAAATAACAACGCGAGAAGTCAAAGCGCACATCCTCTTCATAGCCGTTTATTTGACTCCAGATTTTGAAGAGTATCTCAAAATCGCTTGGAGTATCATTAATACGGGGAATATTGATAACATTCTGAGCCAAGTCTATAACTCCCCACGAAAGGCTTTGGCAAGCAGTGCTGATGTAAAGGACTTCATATCTTTTACAACACCAGAAGTTTCAATTTGGATTAACTGACGGCGCTTTGCGATCTCGGCAAATCGAACTTGATCCGAATAGTCAGGAACTGGGACGGCTATCAGTTCCAGTTTCTTTAATCCAAGCGTACGGTTTCTACCGGCAGAGCCGGGGGACGCAGCACGGATATCTTCTATACCTCGCTCGCTAAGGAAATGATGACAGAGAAACTCGGATGTCGCCTTCCCATCATGTGGT
The DNA here is from genome assembly GCA_015233485.1 of Nitrospirota bacterium. Taxonomy (GTDB): domain Bacteria; phylum Nitrospirota; class Thermodesulfovibrionia; order Thermodesulfovibrionales; family Magnetobacteriaceae; genus Magnetominusculus. The sequence continues at coordinate 13,842 of JADFXO010000012.1, read as the reverse complement.
ACATAGGTTATGAATCGATGAGAGCCAACACGGCCATGGTCTTCTTTTTGGGTTACTGCTATCGCCTTCTCCCATGCAAATACGTTATTGAATACCAGATCCCCTTCGTTGATACGATATATTCGCTTGTTGCCGATCTGTTTACCCGTCAGTATTGGCTTTCTGAATGTGCCTTTACCGAAGCTGCGTATTCCCATCTCCTCGTATTCTTCGTGAGGCGTTGTCTTGATAGCACGTCTTACCAACGCTGCGACTTCTGTAAGTGGTTTCCACTCAACCCCATCAATCATCCTTGTGTAGAGTGATTGGAGCAGAACATCCAATGCAATCTCTCGCTCCATTGAGGTCATCCTGGCTTCTTCGAAGCGGCGTGTCAGTGTTTCAATCCTCGCCACAATCCGCCGCTGCTCGTTCAATGGAGGGACAGGGATTTCAACAAATTTAAGATTATCGTTGCTAAAGGCGGACTGTCCTACAAACTCCCTACAATTCAGAGCGAAATAACGATTTGTCCAAAGTTGTTGCAAACAAAGAGAAAGCCATCTTGGTTCAAGATGATCTGGATTTGAGCGTAATCGAGTTAGATGATTACTGTAAGTACACTGCTCATTCCAGCCGGAGAACAAGCATGATTTGCCAACAAGGTCAGTACTGTTTGTGTTGCAGAAAATAACATCACCAATCTGAAGCCAACGATTTTGTTTATCAGCAATATCTCTTGGAATACGGCGTATTAAGGAAAAACTTAGTTGTCCATCTGTTGTAATGTTATTCATTCTCAAATGTGGTACACCATCTTGGGTATCCTTCAAGCCACAAGCGAATCCTGGTCGAATTTCTAAGCAAATCTTCTTATCGCCCAGATGGAGTATGTTCCATTTAATACCACTCATTCCCCATTGCTCCCATTCTCAAGCAGTTTTCGAATTTCGGAGATAAGCTGAAGTATTCGCTCCTCCTTGACAGCGACAGAGGCAAGTATCTCCTCCGGCTCCGGGTACTCGATGGTCTCGGCCTCCACAAGTCCAAGACTCGAAATATTCATATTATAGCCGTTATCTATTATCTTTTGGGCCGGAACCAGCCATGCCCGTCCCTCCCCGGTTTTTCTATTGGGCCACATACTGAGCAGGTCTGGGAAATCGTTCCGGTACTGGTAGCCGAATTTCCGTGCCTTGGAAAGCGACGAGCCGTCGCCGTCCACCTTGAAGAACCAAACGTTCTTGGTGGGTTTGCCGGTGTTCCTGAAGATAAAGAAGCATGTGGGGTTGGGCGTATATGGTTCGAACATTCCCTTTGGCAGAATGACCACCGCTTGAAGGTCAAACTCCCTGAGCAGCCTTTCCTTGACTGTGACATGGCTTCCGGTAACCCCAAAGAGTATGCCGTTAGGGAAGATGACACCAGCCGTCCCGCCGGGCCGCAGGCTCCTGAGGGCATGGGCAAGGAACAGGACGTACTTGTCCCCCTTCTCGATTCGTAGTGAGCGCTTTGCATCACCGCGAGAACCTGAAAATGGCGGGTTCTCAAGTATGTAATCAAACTGTACCTCATCCCATTTGTCTTCACTACCGCATATCGAATCGCGCTGAACCATAGGGCAACTGTCAAACCCATGAAGCATGGCATTCATTGCGGCCATGCGAAGGATATCCTTATCCCCGTCAAACCCATAAAAAGAACCGGTTTGGATGAAATCCCACTGAACGCGGGTGAGTTTGTCGCCGATACCTATCTTACGAACCGTCCCATCAGGCGAAATCCTTTCATGAATGAATTCCGGGCTGGTATTGGCAAGCAGAATATGTTCATACGCTGCGATAAGGAATCCGCCGGAGCCGCAAGCGGGGTCACAGACGGTTCCCCCTATCTGCGGGTTTACCATTTGGGTGATCACACGAATTACGTGGCGTGGAGTGCGGAACTGGGCAGCCTTCTTCTGGCCACCGAGTTCGCTTGCAAGGTACTCGAAAAGGTCACCCTTTATGTCGGCATCGAGACCGAGAAACGAAATCGGCTTGATGATATCAACCGCTCGTCGGAGGGTCGCCCCGTTTGGAATTACGATTGCAGCATCACGGAATATGGCCCGCGCTCCCTGAGAAAGGTTAGGGTGCCGTGAAAGCAGGGAGATCATATCCCGAAGGGTTCGAAGCATGGCTTCGTTGTCCGGGTTTGAGGTTAATACGCTCCAACGAAGCGGATCGTAATCGAGTTCTTCCTTACCGTCCTTGTATTTGCCAAATAGTGAGCGGTAATTGCCGTTACCGGCCTTCTGCTGCTCATAATCCATTTCCTCAAGCATTTTGAGGAAGAGCAGATATGAAATTTGAGTAACATAGGTAATTGGGTTTGTGACATTGTTGTCCCACATTACCTTGCATAGTGCTCTTAGAGTGTTCTGTATTTGTGCGCTATCCATATGATATTTTACGCGACCAGTAGGGTGTTGAGTTCATCGACCATTTGTAAGAGCGACTCCTTTCCAAAAAGCTGTTCCATCCGGGTCAGACCACCCCAGAGCGAGAAAGGAGGTTGACTGAAAAGGCGCATGTTAATCTCCTCGCCAGTCATTACACGCGCCTTCAGTAAACGAAGCATATGGGATTGAGCATCATTTATGCTATTTGAATGTTCAGCAACCCATACATTGAAGGCTTTCTCTATGCGTTCCTCCCTCGTGAGGAATTTATCCAACCCCAGCGTTACCCTGATGAAGTCAGACAGCGACCCAGTGGGCTGTTGAAACGCCTTTTTAAGTGTTGTCTCGTTGAAATAGTGCCTTGGCGAGTTCAAACGGTAAGAAAGGTCATCCCATTCAGCATTTGTAAGCTCCTCGCCCCTGAATATTTTCTCTACGGCTGGGTCAGTGTGCTTGAGTTCGACTATCTTTTTCTCCCACTCTTCCTTATAAGTCCTGCTGTCTATTGCCAGCCCTTCGGGGCCAACAAGGATAATCTCACGGGCTCGAATTTCGTCATGAAGAGAGCCTTCCGGAACAAGGAATTCTCGAAAACCGCTTTCCTTACCCTCTGGTTTGGGGATGGACTGTGTTGTGTCGGTGCCTTCTATATCACCGCTTTTGGGCACCTTAGAGCCTGGTGTGGTGCCAACAACTCTCGGTTTTTGATAATCTTCGCCGGGGTCGTCAAATCGTTTGGAATTGCCGACAAAATCATAAATTATGAACTCAGTTTTATTGATTTTGGGGTAAAGACGGCAACCGCGTCCGCGCATCTGAGCATACTTTATAGGAGATTTAGTTGGCCTGAGCATGACAAGGTTTTCTATGCTCTTTTGGTCATAGCCTGTATCGAGCATATCCACTGACACTGCAATAATCGGAAGTGAATCATACTTGAATTCATCAATAACCGGCTTGGGATTACCATTATTCGTATAGCAAGTGATCTTCTTTGCGAAGTCTTGCCGAACTTGAGATGGAGAGCGGTCAATTCGCTGGGCAATAAGCAAACAGTCTTCATCCGTTAAGAGTATGTTGAAAAGACGAACAAGAACCGACGCCTGTTTCTCGGAGACAGAGAAAACAATGGTCTTTCGTGGGCGCTCCCTGGCACGTTCGGCATCTGCGATATAGTATTCCTGTATGATGGTTTTCAGACGATCCTCAGACTCAACCTCTCGGCCCCAAGCTCCGGGCTTTATCTCCTCGCCCTCCCATTCAGCGCCCTCATAGGTAAGTACACTCTCGGCATGATAGACACGGTACCTGGCAAGATATCCATCATTAATGCCGCGTTGAATACCGTACTCGAAAGTGGGTCGTCCTTTCTTCCCGACAGTATCCCAACACTCGAAAAATATATAGGTATTGCGCACCAGGCGGCTTTCGTGCTCACTAAGAAAGCGAAGCTCACCCGGATTCGGCGTTGCCGTCAATCCTATATGGATAGCGTCGAAATGCCCAAGAGTAGAACGGTGGGTGTTGTAAATCGAGCGGTGGCATTCATCTGTAACCACAAGATCGAAATAGCCATGACCGAAACCATTTCCGCCAAGCTGGGTAGATATGGTATCCAGAGTACCAACAACAATTTGTCCCTCAAGGCTTCTTTTGCCACCGTACAATATGACCGAGGGCCAATCACTTAGATATTCGTCAAATGTCTCCTTCGCCTGCTTTGCCAGTTCTATTCTGTCAACTAAGAACAAAACTCGTGAGATCATTGCAGCATGAAACCATCGCTTCATAAGCATGGCGATTGTTAGTGTCTTGCCGGTTCCTGTCGCCATCTCAAATAACATACGACGGCGGCCAGAAATCAAAGCATTGTCAGCTTTCTTGATGCACTCTATTTGATATGGGCGTGCCTCAATCTCCTCTCCCTTAAAGCTAAACCTGCTTGGGTAAGGAAGCAGCGTTAAACTTTGCTTGATATCACCCTTGCGATGGAGTTTGATATTCGCCCGACGTTCGAGGTCAGACTGTCCGGGGAAACCCATTATAGGGCGAGCATCACCATCAGCATAGTCCCAAAAATAATGCTCCTGTCCATTGCTGAGGATGACGAATGGCGCACCCAAACTAATAGCGTACGCCTTCGCTTGTTCCTTTGCCGTGTATGGATCAATCGTGAAGCGCTTTGCCTCTAAGACTGCCAAGGGGCGGGAGTGTGTATCTTTAAGCAAGTAGTCCGCCCACCCATTCGAAGTGGTTTCCTCCGTTGATACCTGAGCTTTATTTATAATATTCCACCCCGACGCCTCAAGGAGTTTATCTATGATTATACGGGCATCAGCCTCAGTGCTCACATCACGCTACCTTCTGCAACAATTGCTGAATATTCGTCGATTACCACAAACTTCCTCTCTACATCTGACTTTTCTCATACCATCCCGCTTCCGTTACGATATTGTAGCACACTGGAGTAACAACTAGCGTCACTAATATGACGCAAAATTATATAATGCCCGTATAATATAGCAAATGCCCTGTTGAGGAAGGAGGATTATAAACCCAAAAACCGCAATAGGTGAAAAGTCTAATGCGGAGCAATAGCAAAAGAGGGCAAATATTTTAGTATAATCAATGGCTCATTGGTATATTAAGCCTGGCCGCCGCATTGTTTTGCAAACCCTGTATTTTCATCAGGTTGACTCTCTATTGCGGTTTTTGGGATAAAATGGCGAAAGTAACCGATAAGTTTGCCTCTGCGTATCTAAGCAACAAATTGATTGATGCACTGCGCGCTTTAAAAGAGGCAAAGGACGCGATGGACCCCGCTGAAACTGAAATCATAGCCAAGCTGGATAATGCTATTTCTATAATAGTAAGCATTGAAGTCTAAGTACGCTTTTCGTTTAAACTTCCGGCTTATTCTGAGACAAAATGCACCTTTCACTCGATATAATCTGAGAAAGGACACACCTATTCCTTATCAAGCCCCATCCGTCGCCATATCCATGCAATATCATAATAAGGTCTTTCTTTCTTCTTCTTCAATTCCTCAACATTCTCATACAGCTTCAGCAGCTCAATGACTTTCCGCTTACTTCAGTACATATAGGGGAACCCTACATAATGTCGGGATTGTATTTTGAGCTTAGTTTGCCAATTTATTACTATATTTGGTATCTTAAGTGTAGAGGATATTTAAAACTGTGTAAATAAAGGGGATCAGACATAATGAATACCAAATATACCAACTGTCCAGGGTGCAATAAGGAAATCATGGAAGGAGATGCTGTAACGTGTTTAACCTTCAGTAGCGATGACATTGATATAGGCTATGATCGTAACAAAGAGACAATAGTGGCAATGAATAAGCCTCGACCGAAAAAGGGCGAGTTTTTCAATATACTTACTTACTCTTTGGGAATTATTTCTGTTTTGGTTATTCCAGATGACTTTTTGGAGCAACACCCTTACGATAAATTTTCGGAGCATCACCCTAATGATGATTTAGCATTTGTGACATGTGGTGATGCCTGCGCTGCAAAAGTGCAGCGGGAATACTTAGAAAGTGAGCTGAATACACATTAGTCGATTTCGTTCCGGCTATACCCGCTCATTATCAATCCCCAGCCGTTGCCAGACCCATGCAATATCATAATAAGGTCTTTCTTTCTTCTTCTTCAATTCCTCAACATTTTCATACAGCTTCAGCAACTCAATTACTTTCTTCTTCCCTTCTTCGGTCTTGATGGCTTCCAGAGGAGTCTTGTTGTCAAGGGCCGGTATTCTATCGTTAAACCAGTTCTTATAATGTTTATCCATAAACTGGGAATATAGCTGCTGCTGAACATCCATCGGTAAATCATTTTCAGCGGCCTGCGGAGACTTCTCTTTATAGGTTTTAATGGCTTCCATTGGTTCCTGAAAAGTATCCATCTTGTGGGTAACGGCATCTTGTAAAGCATCAAGGATAAGCTTCTTTCCTCTCTTTAGTCTTTTCTTAGAATTGCATTCAAGAATCAGTTTATCCCCTTGTATCTCAACCCTGCCGAGAACTATGGCATCACCATCTTCGGTTTTCTTATCGTACCAGGTGAAATCATCTTGGTTCTGCTCAAATCCCTCTATCGTTGTCAACCCTGTCCGCACTGCATCCTGTTTATTGATTTCAAAGATAGCTTTTGAAAATAATAAGGGCTCACCACTGGTATTCTTGAGACTAGGCAGAGCGGGAGAATGCAAGAAAGGTTCATACCAGTAGGACATAAATAAATCGCCATTATCTTTGAGAAATTGATCCATTGTGGTATCGGGGAACGCATTTATGTAAGAGTTATATTCATAGTGGATATCTTCCAATATTTCGTTCTTCATCCCGATACTATAAGGATAGATTGCCCCACTCATAATGTAGTGGCCATCTATCAACAGAAGTCTTGTACCAAAGATATCCCACTTATTTACACTTCGCGTGGCACTCTTTTCCTTTACATCAAATTCACCGCCCATCAGCAGGTCTTTCAGCAATAGCCCCTTTTCGGGGAAGACTTCCTGAACCTCATAAAGGCTAATACAGGCATTTTTCATCATGTTGAGTACTTTATGCTGATCCTGTGTCAGTTTTGTGTTTTGCTCCAAATAAAGGTCAATAAGCGTTTTGTTGTCGTCCGGGTCAATAACAAAATCAAAAACAATCCATTCAAAAAAGTTATGTACCGCAAAATCAAGGTCTTCTTTATCCTCAAGATACTCCTGCGGCTCAAAATCTTCCCAGAACATGAGGCGGGCTTCTTTAATTGTATCCGAATAATTATTATCATAAAACCTCATCAAAGCATCTATAAGATTCTTCCTGATAGTATCTTCCTTGCCGGCCGTTACAAAGGTCTCGACAAGACAACATTTCTTATATTTCTTCCCGCTACCACAAGGGCACGGGTCATTTCTACCGGCTTTATACACCACTTATAGCTTCCTGTTTACCGACTTTGGAGTTTATTACCCGAACCAATCTTTCTTTCAACAGAGTATACCTTTTTTGCGGTTTATTATTATTGATAGCAATCGCAACGGCTTTCTTTGTCCCGACCAACACAACCATTTTCTTACCTCTTGTGATTCCCGTGTAGATAAGATTCCTCTGTAACAGCATATAGTGTTGAGTCAGAACCGGTATCTCTACAACAGGATATTCACTCCCCTGTGATTTATGGACAGAGACGGCATAAGCGTGGACTATCTCATCAAGCTCAGTGTATTCATAGGGGACAGCCCGTCCATCGTAATTGACTACCACTTCATGCTGTTCTTTGTCGTGCTTAGTAATTTTCCCGATATCACCATTGAAGACTTCTTTGTCATAGTTATTGCGAATCTGCATGACCTTATCGCCAATCTTCAAGGTCTTCCCTCCAATGACAAATTCTTCCTGTGACGGGTTCAGGCTCTTCTGCAGCTCAGCGTTCAGGTTTGCCGATCCAACCAGACCTCTATGCATCGGCGTCAAGACCTGAATGTCATCGATAGGCTTGAATCCGAATTTCTGAGGTATTTTATCCTTGCATAACTCGATAATCTTCTCTATCACCTTTTCTGGTTCTTCTATTTGGAAAAAATAGAAGTCATGGATGTGATAACCGGAATAGGTAAATAGGGGCATCTCACCACTGTTGATCCTGTGAGCGTTAACAATAATCATGCTCTCTTTTGCCTGTCTGAATATCTCCTTGAGCCTTACCGTAGGAACCGAGCCAGAATCAATAATATCCTTCAAGACGTTCCCAGCCCCAACTGAAGGTAATTGGTCCACATCCCCGACAAGAATCAGGGTAGCCTCACGGGGAATAGCTTTAAGTAAACCGTACATTAAGACGGTGTCTACCATCGATGTTTCATCTATAACGATCAGGTCGGCTTTCAAAGGACTATCCTGGTTTTTCTTAAAGCCTCCCTCTTTTGGACTAAATTCAAGAAGGCGATGAATTGTTTTCGCTTCATGTCCTGTCGCATCAGACATTCTTTTGGCGGCTCTACCGGTTGGTGCAGAAAGCAATACCCTCTGACCCAACTTTTTATATATCCTGATGATGGAATTAATAATTGTTGTCTTTCCTGTACCTGGGCCGCCTGTTACTACCATGACTTTTTTATCAATGGCCTCCCTGACAGCTTTCTGCTGGTTCTCGGCAAGCTTTATCTTAAGCTCTTGCTGAACCCATTCAATCGCCTTGTCCCTGTCAAACGTTCTCAGTTTCTTAGGGTACGTCATCAGGGCTTTCAATCGGCTGGCTATCCCAACTTCACAAACATGGAACTTGGCGAGGTAGACAGCCTTGTTGTTTTCTTTGTATTCCTCTTGATTGAGGTCTTCAATGACGATTTTCTTATCCAGACTAATAGTACCGATAGCCTTGACTATAATATCACGCTCAACCCCAAGAATCTTATTGCATTCCTCTATCAAGGGTTCATAGGGGTAATAAACGTGTCCATCATCGGAAAGTTGGTATAAAACATAAAGGATTCCTGCTTCGGCCCTTATCAGTGAGTCTTTGGCTATGCCGATTTGCTCAGCTATTTTGTCGGCTGTAACAAACCCAATCCCAAATATATCGGTGGCAAGCCTGTAAGGATTTTGCTGAACAATCTGGACGGATTCCTTTCCGTATTGCTTATATATCTTGGCTCCGTATGTTGGACTGACACCATTACCCTGCAGCCACACCATGACATCCCGGATTTCCTTTTGGTCATCCCACGCCTTCTTAATCATCTCGACCCTTTTGTCCCCGATACCATCAACCTCAGCCAACCGTTTGGTATCAGTTTCGATGACCTGAAGTGTCTCAAGACCAAACTTGGTTACAAGCCGTTTTGCCATAACCGGCCCGATACCCTTGATCAATCCTGAACCTAGGTATTTCTCTATACCTTTAACCGTGGCGGGAACAACGGATTCGGCAGAAGTAATCTTTAACTGTTCTCCAAACTTAGGGTGGTTATGCCATTCTCCTTTTAGCTTTAAGACTTCACCTGGGCTTACTGAAAGGAGATTACCAACCACTGTTATAAGGTCATGCCTGTCCCAAACCTTCATTTTGGCGATGGTGTAAGCGTTTTCCTCATTGTGGTATGTGATTCTCTCGACTTGTCCTTTAATCTCTACAAGCACCGTAAGCCATTACCTCGGTAGATTTAGGAAGCAGAATTGTTATAGCCTATTCCTTCTTCGAGAGCACAAATTTGCAAGCATTTACAAAATCAGCCGTATTCCACTCGATAGCTGAGGACATGGCCAACAGATCATTATTCTCCGGCCTAATGCTTCCGCTATTCAAGCCATCAAGAAGAGCCCCAAGGTCATCTCTACTCATGGCATAAAGGTGCTTGTAAACATCTGATAAATTCATATTCTCCCGTTACTTCAGGATACCATTATATCACGATTCTTAATAATATGTCCGGGTGAGCGTCTGAGGATTCTGCCGGGGTGACAATTTATCGAGCCTGTTTAAAGTTTTGTGCTTATTATAGATTAGTATAGTATTTAGCCGAAAAGTTTCCAAGAAAAATTTTTTATATTTTTTTTTGAGGTCTTGCAATTTTAAAATCTCAAAAATTTGGAAAATTCTCTACGCCTGTCTCGGATATGTCTAATGGCCGACAGCCTCTTTTTAAACCTTAGAATCGGTGAAAATTTCCACGTGTCGGATTTAAGAGTTTCGGCGCCCGATAAGCTGTAAAACAATAGCTACTCCTACGAGAGAGGCACACGGCAGCGGATTAATGAGTCTTTTTGTTAGAGGGGGTTATAATGCACCTCACTAAGGATGACAGGGGTTAACATGCTCCCGCCCGTATACTAGTCTGCCATCACGAAGCCCTTAAGTCATGGAATTTGCACGTAATTTGTTTAAATAGCCGCTAATACCAAGCCACAGAAGATTGATAAACTCGTTTAACACCCACACATCAACCCCTCACCTCCAGGGCTTTGTCCGTAGTGCCGATATATTCAGATACTACTGAGACCCAAAGAAGTTAAAGATGTTATATAATGGATTGGTGGCTTCTTTATTTTTTAAAGGGCTATTGAATTAAATAATATTGAATCGACGGGTTTAAGCTTATGACTATGAGAACACTGAGAGAGATAAAGGAAGAGGCCGTAAGAAAGGTAGAGACAATCGCTATTAAGAAGGTTCTGAAATTTACCAGAGGGAAGAAAACGGAGGCAGCCAAGATACTCGATGTTGACTATAAGACCCTCTTAACTAAAATCAAGCAATACGATTTGTGACATAGCCATACCGGGTGTTTTTGGGCGGTAAATAAGAATAAAACAATGTTAAGGGGATTTATACTCCTAAGTGTGGCGTAAATCCTTAGAGTTGCTTTACTTTGGCTAAAAAGTGCCTGTTTTGTATAATATTATCTATAATGACCCAGAATACCATGGCTTTCTTGGAGATAAACAATACCAACATTGGACAACACAGCAACCGAGCGCAAACACCTAACAGAACTTGAAGTTAAGAAACTTATAGCGGCAACTAAGGGCAGCCGTAACGAAGCACGCGACCGTTGCCTCCTGCTTCTCATGTTCCGCCACGGTTTACGTGTATCGGAAGCTTGTGGACTTAAGCTGTCACAGGTTGATATAGGAAGCCGTGTACTGCATGTGGAGCGGCTTAGAAATGGGCTTTCCACAACGCACTCACTACAGCCAGATGAATTGAAAGCGATAAATGCCTGGCTTGATATCCGTGAAAAAATGAATCCGGACACTAATACCCTCTTTATAAGCGAGCGGTGTTGTCCGTTAAACCGTAAAACCGCATGGCTTGCAATACGTTCTTATAGTAAACTTGCTAAACTTCACTTACCGGCTCATCCAAACATGCTTCGTCATGCTTGTGGTTTTGCCCTCGGATACCAAGGCGCAGACATGCATTCGATTAAGGATTATTTAGGACACAGGAACATTCAGAATACATCGGTTTATGCGGCAGCTAATCCTACAAGGTTTGAAAGGCTATGGCGGAATGACACTACACCGCTTTTGAACTGGTTCACTCGTGACGTAGATATTAACTCTATACGCACCCCCTCCCTATCGCTGGAGGAAGTACATGAGTTTTCTTACGGCGAACGCGACACAGGCAATATGCTGATTCAGGGCGACAACCTCGATGCGCTGAAAGCCTTACTTCCCTATTATGCTGGAAAAGTTAAGTGTATCGTTATAGATCCTCCTTACAATACAAAAAGCATCTTTGAGCACTACGATGACAACCTCGAACATACGCAATGGCTGTCGATGATGTACCAACGCCTTGTGATGCTGTGCGATTTATTAGCGGAAGACGGCAGTATCTGGGTAACTATCGCGGACAACGAAGCTCACTACCTGAAAGTTATTATGGATGAGGTGTTCGGGCGTAAGAATTTTGTAGCTAATGTTGTATGGCAGAAGAAATATGGTGCGGCAAACGACTCGAAGTATCTTTCCGACGTTCATGACCATATAATTGTATATGCAAAGAGAAAAGACGTTTGGCGACCCAATCTAATAGAGCGCGGAGATGAGGTAAACTTGAAGTACTCGAACCCAGACAATGATCCTCGTGGTGATTGGTTCTCAACAAATCTCTCTGTAAAAACTTTCTCCGAGAATAATCACTACCCAATCGTTTCACCGGCTGGAAAAGAATTCTTCCCGCCACCAACGCGAGCTTGGGGTGTCTCAAAGGAAAAATATCAGGAGCTTTTGGCGGATAATCGGATCTGGTTTGGTTTGAAAGGTGATAGTCGTCCTTACAAAAAGACATTTTTATCAGAGGTACAACAAGGCACAGTTCCTATAACACTTTGGCTTCACTCAGAGGTTGGCCACAATATCGAAGCCAAAGGAGAACTGAGAAAAATGTTTGGAGATGAAAGCGATTTATTCTCAACGCCAAAACCAGAACGGCTTATACAGCGCATCTTACATATTGCCACGAATGAAAACGATATAGTTCTCGACTGTTTTCTTGGCTCTGGCACGACTGCAGCCGTATCGCATAAAATGTTGCGGCGGTATATAGGCATTGAGATGGGTGAACAAGTAAAAACCTATTGCGCCTTGCGGTTACGTAAAGTGGTCGAGGGTGAGCAGGGAGGTATTTCTGAAGCCGTGGGATGGAAAGGCGGTGGAGGATTTCGTTTTTATCAGTTGGGTATTCAGCGTTAGAGGTTCATGTTAATTTTATCCGGTACCGCCAAACTCAGCCTCTCATACACTAGACAGTACAAGTTGAATTGTCTAGTGTTTTGCGATAATGGCACCGAAGGAAACGTAACCATGAATTGAGGCTTTCATCAGCGGTTCAATGAGTTTTTTGCACAGTGAGGGTTAAAGTGCACCTGACTCAGGATTACATGGGTTAATATGCTTTCACCCGCATAATAGATTGTGTCATAAAGACGATAAGCCCGTGAGTTTATAAATATTTTCTTTAAACCTCGATTAATTACAAAATCTTCCTATACATTATTATATATAGCAACCCTGGGCTAATCGGTTTCCTCTAACGGCTTTTTCCTCCGGGGTCTTTTCTGTATCAAATCAGCAACATTATCCTCACGTGCTTTATTCGGAGTTCTCTTCGTCATCAATAGTTTTTTGTCATTTTTTTCTCTAACCCTCTTTAATATATCGCCAACTTCACAGTCAAAAAATATACAGAGGCGGTTTAGTGATGCGTAATCGATTCTTTTGAGCCTGTCGTGGTAATACTTACTCACTGTATCCCTGCCTATTCCAGCACCTTCTGCTACACTCTCGATATTTAAACGTCTGGCACCCATCATCGTAGATAAATTACACCGGATCATCGTTTACCCTCCATTTAGTCTCATAACCAATAATACCATTGGTCAAGTTACTATGTCAAATACAAACTCATAATACGCGATATACACTTATAATATTTGTTTAGAACTTAAATAACGCTTGACATACGCAACGAAGAATGCTATACTATTGTTGGGTAATAAGATTTAGGGATTTGTAGATCCTGATTAAAGCATCAAAAGGAGGTAGACAGTGAGAGAGAGTAAGAATGAAGGGCTGTCAACTATGTATATGGGTAGGAGACGATTTATAGCGACCGTCGATTCAATCACCAAAGACAAGGAGCATATAGTACTTGCCGATGTCTATAATGCCGACGAGCTGGTAAAAGTTGCAGATTCCGTCACTATGAATCTTACATCAGGATTCAGGTTGACTGAGTTAGGGAAAAAAGACATAGTCGAATTTCAGGGTCGAGTGGAACAACGTCTATCCGGATACGCAAATCCCCGCTTTAATATCGATAATAGAGTCATAGAGTATTACATCGCAAGGGCAACCCTTATCAAGAATCTGTCGGCAATAAACA
>JADFXO010000129.1 GCA_015233485.1 Nitrospirota bacterium | reverse complement strand
ACCATATATGTGAAAGTAACAATAGAGTTTTCGTTATTGTTGATGTTTTTAGAAAGGACAAGCACAGTGTATATGTAACAGTAGGTGCAGGCATTACATTTACACGCGGCTGATGTTGGAGTCGAGCCTTGGCTTGCGGCTGTAGTCGCTTGTGTATTTATTATTTTTGTATAGACCGTGTAGGCTGGTGAATTTGTTCGCGCGTCGTTGTATGTGGTTGTTATATCCGGGTCTACCGCTGCGTTCGTACTGGTGGCATTGGCGTATGTGTCACAGGTCGCTCCCCATTGATAATATGTCGTTCCCGCACCGGGGCATTGAGTCGCCGTGGCAGTAGCGCCACACGTAGCCGTGTTGAGTTTTGTGGCAAGGCAGGAGGGATAAGTGGTCGAGACGGTGCCGTAGTCCGGGGTAGAGCTGCTCGCGGAATTCTTCAGTAAGCTCATGGCTACATCCGAAGCCCCTCTGGCGGCAGAGACCGTGCTGGTGTAACGCTGATACCCTCCGGCAACCTTCGTGCCAATAGTAGCCATAAAAAGCATGGCTCCGCTTAATGCCAGGGCAACCATGGCAAGAACCATCGTTACTACAAGAATAAAACCCCTCTCGTCAAGTCCCAGCAACTTCTTAGGAGAAAATTTTATGATCATTCGTAGTTTCCTCCCAAAGAGTTTAATTTTACGTTTATTTTCTGCAGCTTCCATCTGTATCTGGCATAGTTGGCCAGTGTCGTAAGATCATAGGTCTTGAGAGTTATATCGCTGTCGCCTATGGCTATCGAATTGTTGGCGTACGTAAAATTAGGGTCAATTTTCCCTTCGTGGGTGAGGACAAAGACCTTTACCTGTTTCAGAGATGTTCTTATGTTTTGTGCATTGTTTAAACAATACGATGTATTATTCTGGCATATTGCAGTTCGGCATGGGTCAGCTGTACAGCCCGCGTCGCTGGCAGAATTACATGGGGTCGCACTTCCCGGGTTTGATGTTAAATTTGTAAACCTGCACCATGTCAGGGTACCTGTGCAGCCATTGCCAAGGGTGTCGGTACAACCGGTGTCGACGCCGAGGGCTACCTGAAAATCGATAACGCAGTCCATGATAGGCTGCTCTACCCGCTGGCCGTTTGAGTGGGACAGGACAGCTCTATAGAGGGTATATCCGCTTGGGTGGCACTGCAGGGGATAGGGATGCTGAGGGGGTGTCCCTGTGCAGGTGCCCAACTGAGAAGAGCATGGTCTCTGAAGATAGTAATCAACGCGATTGAAGGGCATTCGAAGGTTGGTCGTTGAATTTACCCCGTATATGATATAGGATTGCCCGGGGGCCGGGGCTGCCGGCAGGGTACTAAATTGAAAACCGCCGCTTATCAATTGGCGTGTAGAGCTTACCGCTATCGCCCTTTCATTGAGGCCCGCGGCACAACCGGCATTGCCATTAGCGTTGCCGCACAGGTCCCATTTTAAATCGTTCCATACAATGAAGTGGCCGGCGTTGTCAAGCATCGTCCACTTCTTGGTGACAGCCGTCCTGTCGGCTGTTATGGACTTGATGACTAAGACGTCCGAACCATTGGAATTGGATGGCGTGGGGTTAGTGTTATGGTCAAGCACTATCGGGCGCGGCTCGCAGCTACTCGTAGAGTCGTTGAAGTCAGTAGCAGGGTCAGGCGTATACTGATTGGGTGTGTAGTTGGTGTTGCCGGTTGGGGTGAAACCGGTTGGGTACTCGCTGTAAGCCGCAATGGTCGAACATGCCCCGCCTCCGGTGCCTTCCGGAAGCCCATACCCCGCTGATTCGAGGTCGTATCGTAATAACTCCAGGCTGAGGACATCCTCTATCTGTGATTCGGCGGTCTTGGTTTGAACCTTGAAGGAGCTGGTCAAAGTGGTAAAGGACGCAAAAATCGCCCCCATCATAATAGAAACGATCAACATCGACACGAGAAGCTCAGCTATTGTGAACCCCGCGCTGCCGCCTGCGATTTTTTTCAATAATGGTATTCTCATGATTACCCTACCAATGGACTTATTATAGTTTCGACATTGTACGAACCAGTGTATGTCATGCCGTTAAAACAACCAAAACCCGCCGGGTCGTTGGCGGTTGCGTTTGTCTCGCCAAGCTGCCATATGACGGAGATGCTGACTTCCACGCTGTTGCCTCTGGGTGTTACGTATCTGCATAAATTAAACGTAATATCCCTGTTGTTAAAATGTCTGATGGTTGCAACGGGCGTAGTGGTTGACAAGATGATAGTATTTAAGGCTGTTGACGGTCTGAGGAGACGCGTTTGATTGTCTATATCCTGCTGGCCTATTTTGACGGCCTCGTCTCTTACATCATTTTTCAGGTTTATCGCATTCACGTAAATCATAGTCTGAATCATTCCAAGCACCACTACCATCAGAATCAACATCGAAACCATTGATTCGACAATAGTAAAGCCCTTGCCGCCCAAAAACGGGCTGCCTGAAATAATACCCTTCCAGCGAGATAAACCCTTATTTAAGGACGCATGCGCCACTAACATACACTCCATTTTGGTTTGCATCACACCACTTTCCCATTTTTATAAAATTCACCGTCAGGACAAGACAGGAGAATTCCGGATAGGAGGCGTCACTGCAATTCGCTGACATGTCTGCCGGCCTGCAGCAATTAGTAGCCGCAGCGGATGCACAGACTGTGTTCTCGTATGCACCTTTGCAGTTAGACACTGAACCTGAATCGCAGTCAGGGCATGGCGCGTATACCTCTACGGGGCCGGCGGTGGACAAAAAACCCTTGTCATCAAATGTTATGTCCGTAACCGCGTTTAATACCGTCAATGGGGCAAGCTGCGACAGCGTAGTCGTTCTTAGTGTGGCAAAACCGCCCGTGTCCGTAATAGAACCGTCACTGTTGTTATCCGAACGCAACGAATAGCTGGAGAAGCTGAAATTGGCAGTGGCGGTACCGGTTAAAAAAGCCCCAAACGCGTTCTTTTGCGACATGGCGTCAGCCCGCATCTCTGACAGGTCAGAGTACATCTGCTTTACCGACGCCTCGGAGTTGCCTTTTGCCTTTTGACCGGCTAACTCATACACAAGCAAACCTGCGATTACCCCCAAAATCCCCAAAACAACGAGGATTTCTACTAACGAGAAGCCCTTATCATTGTTAGTAATCATGTTATCCTCGTCACCTCTCCATCCAATTCAGGACTTTTCCGAACGCGCTTGAAGACGGCGCAGTGTAAGGCGTGTTTGATTCGGGCGCTATTCCCGGCATCCAGTTTGTGACGGCTCCCATGGGATTATTCTGCAGTGACGATTGGTTAGTATCGCTGGAGGTCAACGTATGGAATCCCGTTTTCACCGAAATCTTGGTTATGGCGCTTGTAGAAAGCTGCATAAACAATGTCCCCTGCAATGCCGATGTGGGGATTGTATAGCCTGTGCAGTTATCCAGGGCCGAGCCGGGCGCTGCCGCAGTCGCGCAGTTAAATACCATTTCCCTTGACCTGCCGCCAAAAGAGCATACGTCCGACGTAGGCTGTGTGGTAGTAAAGAAAATCATGTTGGAGGTAAACACAGGGTCGGATATATCACGTTCGCCTAAATATGATATGCTGTTGACAGTTTCGGGACTATCAAGTGGGACTTTCCATGAAGGCTTTTTGGAACTGCCGGTCAGCGTATTACACGTATTGGGCACAGTGGAGGTCGAAAGCTGTGTTTCTGTAGTATTGTCACAGCACCCGTTCTGATCACAGGTAAAGGGAGAGGCATATAGAAAATCTCCCGAAAGGGCATGGCTGCTGTTGTCAACTACGGTATACGAATCCAGCGAGGTAAAGTATTTTCCAGTCCCCGCAAACGCGTAGTATTGGCTAAAACACTTATCAACCTCCACCTTGCTGGTAACAGGGCCATACAGACTGAAATAGCTTGTATTGTAACCCCAGCAGTTCGACCAACTGCCGCTGGGACATGCGCTTCCACTACATGCAGACGCGGAAGAGGTAGGGGGAGTTGTCGCGCCAGTATAAACTGACAGAAGCCCGCCTGAGACATTGCTCCACGTATTGTCTGTAGCCGAAGTGTAGCCGAATATGACATAGTCGGTACTGCCGTCGCCATTTACATCCAGCCCGGTGGTAAATAACCTTCCACCGTAGGCGCGCGCAATACCCGTGTCATATTTATACAGGCCGCCGCTGCTGCCGGTAGCGGTTGAGTTTATCGTGAAGTCATTGTTTAAAGCTAAGGTAAAGGTCTGCAAATCCTGATAGGATCGGCCAGTATACGTCTGCGGCCCTGAGAGAAACATAACCATCAAATTCCCGCCCCTGTTTATAACCGCCGGGCCTGAGTACGAAAACCCAAGCTGGGGATGAGAAAATTCCCAGATGAGAGACGGAGATGTTGGATTAGTAACATCAAGGGCATAGTACGAGGAAAGGCCGACGCAGGCACTCATTGGCGACGTAGCGTCGGTACGATTGCCAGTGGAACACGTATCTGTTGGAGGGTTATAAACGTCTGAGGCCGCCGGACAGGTGCCGCTGCCGCATCCACATCCCCCTCCCAGACGCATTCCGCCTATCAGGACTACTTTCTGAGCAGACGCGCCTGTTGGTGTGTAGGCATATATGTAGGGCTTGAGGTCGTTAAAGTAGATGTGGCAGCCTGAGTTTGGCGAATAGGAAGGGTCTGCCAAAAAGCGCAGATATGGCAGAGAGTTCCTCGGAATGAACCCCCATATTTCCTGGCCAAGGCCTGAGCCGCTCAATTGCTCTACCTCGCCGGCGCCAAGGCCGCTGGTGATAAGCTTCCCCGCCTTAAAGGCATGAAGCATTCCATCGTTGGCGCCCACATAGGCTACCCAGTAGTCGGCGTTGCCATTACTGGAAGAGGGTGTGTATTGCTGTAACTGAGGAGTCGAGTAGACGATATCACCTAGCTTCCACACGCTGAGCGCGCTGAAACCCTGATTTGCGGTAGTCCTGTTTCTAAGCCCCGCTTTATCAACTCCCCGTGTGTAGTTGATAATATCGTTCACAGAAGCCGACGCGACCATAGTAGTGCCCATGTAAGAGCTGAACTGGCCCGCGTTACTCGTATTAAACAGAGCGAGGCCGCTGCTGCCGTTGGCATAGATCGTCCTCACTGAGGCGTTGTCATGGTACAGGTCGTAAAAATTACCGGTGTACCCCGTAGACGTGCTGCTTAAGGTTGAGGGATCGCGGCTGTTTCCTCCAGCCTCCCAAATAGTATTTAAGGTATCGAAGGTTTCGGTAAAGGGCGTCAGCGCGGTCAGCGTGCCGTTGCCGGCTGTATCGCTGTATAGTTGTATGATTGGATTGTTGTTCACAACCGAAAAGTTGATGACATCGTCATTTGTGAGATTTAACTTGAAATCGTTGACCGTATCTTCCCTGATTTCCTGAGCGGCGCTGGTGTTGTAAAACCAGAGATTATTGAGGTAGCCAACCCATGAAATCTCAGTATTGCCTGTAAAATACTTGTTTGGGTAAAACAGTACCTGCATGATATTGGCGCCCGCCTGTGTCCTCTGTGAAAGAACCGTCGCGGCGGTGCCGGAGGACGTCTGTTTGAGAATCTTAAGGAAGGCCGCTTCGAGCTGAGTCTCAAGCGTTGAAGGGTTAGTCACGAGGTAGTAATTGTCTGGTACGCCGGTGCCATTAACGCCGGTGGTCCATTCCGTCTGATTGTCGGGCATATTGTTGCCGTTGCTGTCTGTGAAACCGCCCCATTTAGCGGCATACCAGAGAGGGTCGTTCAAGAGGCTTACGGTGGATGCGGTGGTTGATACGGTATGCGTAAAAGAACCTATATTAGCGTTGTTAGTGGGGGCAGTGCCTGAAGCAGATGGGACAGTCGTGAAATTAACGCCGCAGTTCCCACTGGCAAGCAGGCCGGTATTGGGAGTAGCGGAGCTGCTGTCGCAGTTTGTAGCCAGATAGCGGGGGCCATCGGTAGTTGTTCCGCTCATTATATAACCCATGTTCATATTATAGGGCGTGGAACTGCCGGTCATCTTTACGGTAAAAGTAACAGTGGGAGGATTGGCGGCATTATTAACAGTATAGTATATGCAGCCGTCGGCGTCCATGTCGTAGTCTCCTCCCTGAGGGGAATCCTCCCATGTGATGAAGTACCGGCCTAATACTGTGCCGGCAGGAGGGCTTGTACAGATGGTGGCGTTGCTGTCAATGATAAAATTAACCAGCGTACAGGGATTTCCATTAGAGCTGTTGTAACATGCAGGGATAAATTTAACGGTGTATTGGTTAGACGAACCCAATTTAATATTCAAATTCGGAAGTGTGGTACTCAAGGCTATGGAATAAGTAGTAACGTTCTGGGTAACATTATCGCCCGTGATGGCGTTATTAGGGGTATTGCTGCTGCTTCTCAGATCATTGATATGTGCCCAGTAGGCAAGGCCGGCAAGGTAGTATGAACTCTGTGAGTTCGGCGCAGTAGGGCAGACCCCCCTTATCGACGACAATGAGCTTACAGCCTTGCTTGTGCACATATTGGTTGTGACGCCGCTTATCGTATCTTGCGTCGAGCCAGACTGGCCAATAAAATAATTCCCCGATACATTCTCTCCTCCGTTAGCGCTTCCGCCTACTATATCGGTCTGTGTAGCCACATTAAGAAGGGTACCGTTGACTCCTATATCGGCAGTCAGCCCGCTTCCAAAATTGCTGTTTACCCCTGGAAGCTGGTCGGAGTCAAAACTTGGGGCCACGTCGCTTATAACCATGATAAACGGCTTGGCACAGTATGGATATGTCGCGTACGGGTCTTGCCACGTAACAGGAGTAAGCCCTGAGACGATAGGGCTGTCGTCTGTGTTGAAAGCCGATGTAGGCGTGGTCTTCCCCATAAAGTATCTCAGGGATTCATAATATATCTCGCTTATGGGATTTCCCCAGTTAGTGCAGGTGCCGCCTGCACTCTCGGTAAAATTCTGGTTTCCCCATGAGCAGGAGTCAGTATTATTATAAGTGCCGTCGCTCCAACCTGAGCCATAGTTGTACCTGTATATCTTTAGCTTGTTCAGCGTGTCAATAATTCCCGGCACTCCGGTACTCGAAACGCAGGCTGTGTTAGCGGTGCCGTTGCTGCTTATGCAAAATGTTCCATCTGTGGTATAGTTTACTTCGTTTGTAATCGGGCCGATGTTTTTGCGCAGCACCCCGCCGGATTTATTCTTAATCCAACTTCCGGTCATAAGTCCGAAGTACATCTTCGAACTCTCCCCGTAGGCCTGTAGCAGTCCTATGGGCTTATAATTGCCGCTTGGATACAACTGGCACCTTTCGCTCCCAAGCAAGGACGCGTTGCAGACCTGCACTTTCACTATATAGTCCATGTATCCACCGGTAGCCGCGGGGGGACGCCTTACTTCCCACTGCGCACCGTTGTTATATTCTCCAGCCCTTGCGCACTGCCACCTTTCGTTAGACGCCCAGTACGGCCATGAACCACTTGCAACCCGCATGGCGGGGGGATTTGCCGGGTCGGCGACTGTCGTATTACAGATAGTAATACTGGAGGTGTTCGACAAAGGAGTCACCTGATTTATTGTAGGGTCTCCTGCGCCGGGGGTGTATACCTTTGCCCAGCTATGGGCGTCTTGCGGAAGAAATTGTCTTTGCAGTATTGTCGAAGTCGCGGTATCGGTAGATCTGTATCCTCCGTAGAGTACCTTTCTGAGGACATCCATTCGCGACATTGTGGCCCAGTTCAGGAAGTTCCCGCTCCATTTGGTGCCGTCACAGGTAGCCGGAGACGTGGCCGATACAGAAGAAGGTGAGAAATAGTACGCCGAATTCGTATATGAACTAGTAGTACCTCCCGAATATGTATAACATTTAGTAGGGTCGAAATAGCCGTAGTATGTAAAGGTTCCATTGTACTGCGTCTCAACCGTTCCATCGTTGTTGAGGTCGGTGTAGTCGTTGTAGGCCTTATAGCTGTTCTTGTGGTCCTTTGATATATCAAGCATAAGAAGAGGCGGGACACTCGCACCCATAAATGGAGGAGTAGAGGTGCCGTTACAAAAATTGGACATAGACGAGTTGGTTGCGGATATCGATGTAGTCGTAGTGGAGGTTGTCGCCGCCGTGGTCGAGGTCGTGGTCGTAGTCGACGCCGCCGTTGTCGTAGTTGTGGTCGCCGTTGTCGTAGTTGTGGTCGCCGCGCTGTTAAACACGGCGGTTATGCAATAAGAATTGCTATTGGAATATATGTTATGGCAGGTCGTGCCTGTTCCACTACAACCATTCCACTGACATGTGTTGCTGCCATCACAGTTATTTGATGTGCCGCTGCAAGCCGTCCAGCCTCCGAAAGTACTGCCTGCGTTCGTCGTTTCGGTAAGGGTCACATCGGTGACACCGCTGCTTCCTGAATACTGAAAGCAGTAGGCGCTGGCAGTGCTGCCGGAGCAGCAGTGCGTACAGGAAGTGCAGGAGGACTCGGCCCCGGATTGACTACCATTATTCATAGTTTGGGCTACGCTGCCGCTGCCAGCCCCTGTTTTACACACATCCACCGTCCAGTGGGCCTCGGCAACATGGGCCGCGAAAAAAAGAAATGCCAGCAACAACAGCAGACTTACTCCTACATTGTTTACACTGCGGCAGGATAATAAGAACAGCCTAAAGGTATGTTTTCTCGTTGTCAGCATATTCAATCCCTCTCTATTTGGTAGTATTTATCTACAATGTCTTCCCTCAACGATTTACATTCCTATCCTACAACTTTTGACCGTCGCCATGCTATCATGTATAATTATTATACTCAATTCCTATACTACAAGAACTCATCTGTTTTGTCAAGTGTTTTTTTGCGAAAATTTCGCGAATGGGAATTTGCATATTTGGTTTAACCTATGGCAACATATAGGAATGACGCCAGCGTTGAGAGTATCAATAGTTATTCCCGCCCTGAACGAAGAGGAAACAATAGGCCGCGTTATTGACGGATGCCAGAAGTACAGCGGCGATATTCTGGTAGTCAACGGGCCTTCGGCGGATAATACGGCACAGGTGGCGCTTTCACATGGCGCGAGGGTAATACAGGACAACGGCAAGGGCAAGGGCGCGGCATTGAGAGAGGCGATTAAACAGGTCACGGGTGGGCTGATCGTATTTATAGACGCCGACGGCTCTCACGACCCCGACGATATTCCCCGCCTGATAGAGCCGATTTTAACTGGTGAGGCCGACCACGTTACGGGTTCGCGCCTTTTGGGCGGCTCCAGTGAGCTGCACGGCGGCTTTGACGAGTTTTTCAGGCTAATGGGAAGCGCCTTTATTACGGCCTGCATAAACTGGCGTTACAGGGTAAGAATCAGCGATTCCCAAAACGGTTACAGGGCTATAAGAACTGACGTGGCAAGAAAACTTGCCCTTACGGAGAATATAACTACCATTGAGCAGGAAATGATAATGAAGACCATAAAGCGCGGCTTTACGCTGGTTGAAATCCCTGCCCACGAGTACAAGCGGCAGGCCGGAGTATCGAAAGTAAGGCTGACAAAGGTGT
This sequence comes from Nitrospirota bacterium, assembly GCA_015233485.1. GTDB lineage: Bacteria > Nitrospirota > Thermodesulfovibrionia > Thermodesulfovibrionales > Magnetobacteriaceae > Magnetominusculus. Next base: position 395 of record JADFXO010000129.1, on the reverse strand, counting down.
GGTTCAGATATATATATTCTTTGGTTAAATATTTGATATAACCGATTCGGCTCTACCTGCCCCTTTTCGCAGTCTCTCCAAGCGCCGTACCTTTCGGCGTTGTTGCTTAAGACATCAGGCTCTGTCACAATCTCCCTGAATCATCGCATCAGCGACCTCCAGTGCCTTTTTGTTCTCAAGAATACCTGATACTCCCATATCGCGCGCATTGTCAAGCATTTCACGCAAACGATCTGTTGGCGTACTCATTAAGCTCTCAAATACCTCTTGCACACGGTAAATTTGTTCTCCATCAGGCAAGTGCCGTAGAAGCAGAGTTTTTTGACATACGTAAGTAGTCGAAGACCAAGCGAATGTTAAGCATAAGCTCTCTCATTTTCTGTGCTACGCTGCGG
>JADFXO010000128.1:9604-10032 GCA_015233485.1 Nitrospirota bacterium | reverse complement strand
AGAAACCCAACACAAAATCGCCGGGTATTCCGAATACGTGGCGCACACCAAGACCGTAGAGCTTATCTATCAAATACTGGCCGATTGTCATTTTACCCGTGCCTCCTGTACGCAATTCCGGTTTGTCCGGAATCCGCCGTTAAAAGGGTTTCCGTTACCCGGAAGTTCGGTTTCAGTACTTGTCGCAGGATACTTTAATCAGGTGCCTCATCCAATCGTAGAATTGAAGTCCCATCTTCTTAAAGTCGTTAACTAAACCGATTTCCTTTACGGTATCGATGGAACCGTCTTTATATATACCTATGTAGCCATAAAGGGATTTATCTCTCAATATGGAGTATAAGCAATATTGCCGGTTTGGTATAAGCGTGTTATACCTGGCCAGCACGAATGCCACACTCCTCGTTATGTCTTTATTGCTGTCTATC
>JADFXO010000128.1:0-9594 GCA_015233485.1 Nitrospirota bacterium | reverse complement strand
AAGCCGAAGGTACTGTTAAACCTTTTCACCTCCTTAGGAATTGCGGATAAGAATTTCAGGAAACCGCTCTGCTCTTCCCAAGTTACCGTTTGCGATAAATAAACGGATTCTCTTAAGTCCTCCATATAATGTTCCCTCTCATATCAACCAAGTTTTTAATGCTTTATACTGCAACTGTTAAGGAATTAATATGCGAAGCCACAATAATTCCAGTAAGCTCGTGAATACTTTCTGATTTCAGTATAAATCCTTTTATTTTCTCCAGTGTATAAATATTTTAACACCTTTCTTCGTGTAATCGCAAAGAATAGCGATTACTATTTCTTCAGGTTTATTCGATTTTAAAAACGTCTCACAATCGACATCCTTCATATTGACAAGGTTATATTTATGATTTGTCGTCGGAGAAGAGATATTATCCTTCATCGACATTGGTTCATTGCCAATGTAAAACACATACTGAATCACGGGAAGCTCATAAATATCGGTTAGAATGAGCCAGTATCTTAACTCCCTGCGAGGCATTTTGGCGTAGTTATTGCTCTGAAACTCTATATGCAACACGAAAACAGCGCCATCTTCAGTTGTTACTTTTAACACGTAATCGGCTTCACGTTCATCTGTAACTTGAAGTTTAGCTTCTAATCTCTCTATTTTAACGACTTTAAACCCGATTACCCTGGAAATTAAAGTATCGATAACGTCGTTTAGAATCTCCTTCAATATCTTGTCATATTGATTAGGCATGTTGCGAAATTATAGCATTTTATGTTTTCAAAACAACAGTACAAAACAGTATTGTTGATTCTTTATATAGCTGAGAATAAAGGGATAAGCTATTTTTTCGGCTATTTTGAAAATTAGGTTATCCCCTATAACCTACACAGCAGCATAAATAACCCATAAACTAATGGTTTTTTGTCATTGCAAGACATGACCCCCTTCCTCTCTCATGGGCGACAAAACTTTTCTATATCCGCTTTGTCTCCCCAAACCGTTAAACGATTCATCGTTATAAATTCTTGGTTTTCTTGCCGATTAATGGCTATAACCGCATCCAGGAGGCTAACGAACACGCTATAGCCATACACGACGACGTCCTTTATTGGTCATTTATGACATCACCTATTCTTTTTTATGAAGATAGCGTTTTCTAAACGCTGACATATAATCGAATATCTTAAATAGATACAAATTTATCCCAACTTTCATCAGGAGTAAGTATTTTATCTATTAAATCTTTATATACTTTTAACGCATCATCTACTTGTTCCTTCTCTTTTTCAGCTTCTTTATACCAATCATAATTACTTTCCCAAAATCTATATGGTTCAAATATTCGATTACACATAATTGCACCACCAGATCCGTATCGTCTATTAACATATTCATTATTGCAAATGTACCAACTAAATTGAGTTGCATTTTCATCTTTCAGAAGATTCCATAATTGCACATCATTACTTTCATTCGATTTTTTTGCAATAAACAAATTAGTACATTTTGCATAATAATCTTCAGGTTGATCATCTGAACCATCGTAACTGTCACCACCATGATAGTAATGCGGAAATGAAAATTCTTTTATTCTTGAATCATCTATATTATAATTAGGTTGTATTGGAATATCTGTTAATACAAAATAACCAGCAGAATCATATCCCATTACGTTCGCGTCGCTAACATGAGGAAGCCTTTCGAAATGTTGCTTATTATTCTTCCAATATTCATTATTCGTTTCAATTAGTTCATTCATCGGTTTAACTACACTCATTTTATAGAATTGTGAATCATAAGGATTATTGTAAGGAATACAATTTTTTTGCCGTAATAACTGTATATGAACAAAACATTTCATATAGATTGCTATGTATTGAGCTACTATAAATAATCCTGACACTCCCTTCAATGCTAAATAATAATCTACATTATTTTGGATTGTTTTTAATTCTTCAGTAATATCTTGACAAATGGAAACAATAGCTTCTCTATCTTCTTTATTCTTAGCTTTACCTTCATCATCTTTTTGAACAGTTTCTAATTTTTTAAAATGATCAATTATTCTGCGATTTGATGATAACATTGATATAATTGATTTTTTTAATTCTTCTTCTTCTATAATAATTCTAAACTTATCGGGAAGAGATATCAAAAGATTTACAATGTCGTTGATATCTTTTATGATAGTTTGAAAAGAATTATTAATATTTCCTAATTGTTTAGATAGATCTTCGATAGCATTCGCTATGTTGATTCCTGCTTCGTATATTAGCACACCAGTACTAAGAATGCTTAACACAATCGCAAGCGTTTCCATTTGATCCTCCTTTTAAATGTCGAATATTCATAATTATTATTAGTAAAATTGTATCAATTTTGCTTTCGTTAATAACTCAACATAACATCATAAAGAATTATTAGGGAAATGGTAATCATATTCACTTGACACATTCAGCAAACATATTTATTTGTTCCTCCTCAAAACGAATATTTGTACATTCTCTTTTATAAAGAGATTTAGCTGGAACAATTGAATCATATCATCTTCAGTTCTGTATTTAATTTTCAGTCAATAGCATTATCCATTAAACTTGTTTGATATTTTACGAAATAAATTGATGAGAACATCCTGTTCTTCTGGATTTAGTGCTTGCAAAATAGTTCTTGACACATGCATATAGCACCCCTGGACAACTTTAAATATTTCCTTTCCACTATCGGTAAGTTCTACTCTTACAATTCTGCGGTTAATGTCAGAACGAACACGTCTCACGAATTTCTTATCTTCAAGCTTATTGACGACCCAACTAATACTACTTAAACGTAAACTCATTTTTTCAGCAATTTCACTCATAGCGGGAAGACCTTCAAACCCGATATTAAAAAGCACGGTTGCTTCATGCGTACCCAGGACTTTGCAAACAGCAGGGTTCCTTTTATCAATTATGAAGAAACTATCCCTGATAATCTGAATATGCATTATAAGTTCATGTGCTTTGTTTTCAAATTCCATTAATCAAAATATCCAAATATTTATTTCACAAATATTCATAACTCGATATTATCATAACAGGGTTTCTTTCCTGTTACTGTAAAAAGCGTAGAATATGTTAATGTATCTTCTCTTAGAAAATATTCTAACATTTGCTTTTTAAAACTAAGAGCTTCAAATTCACCTAATACTTCAATAATTTTAGGCATAGCTATATCTAACTTTAAATCCCATATTTTATGATTAAATTCGTCTATTTTACCTGCAAATAAATGATAAGTTTCAATTTTTATATCGATATCATAAAACCGGGAAGTAAAAAATAAATTATACAATTTCCTACCAATAAATTGATCGAAACCTGTTGTTTTATTCAAATAATTAACTACTTTCACGATTTTGTTTTGTAATTCATTATCAATAGGATAATGCCACAATAACTGACCATCTAAGTCTTGTATAAGAACCGTACCATTTGTTTTAGTCACTATGAACATTTCTTTTAAGATTTCATTAGGATTATCGAGATACTCTAAAAGAAATCTACAATAGACAATATCAAAAGTGTTTTCATTAAATGGCAAAGAATATGCGTCACTTAACATACCGTAAATATTATTAAGTTTGTATGAATTAATATTCTTTTGTATTTCATCAATTTTTGTTTTACTGTTATCTATTGCATATATAGTTGAATCAGGATAATTGCGTGCAACGCTACAAGCAATAGTTCCTGGACCACAACCTAAATCTATAATGGTTATACTATCGACATTCTTAGCTAATGGTTGAATATATTTTTCTACCCATTTGTCAGAATCAACTTTTATTGATAATCTTTCGACTTCTTTTTCATTTTCCATAAAATATATTTTATAATTATTCTTACTATACATCATTTGTATCCTTTATGATTTTACTAAATATAATATGAATAATATCCCTCTTTTAACCATATACATTGTTTATATTTCCTTATCATATTTGCACCTTTATTTAATAGTACTTCTGATGTTCTATTGTTTGTAACAACAGGAATATAACCTAATAAAAAATCAAAATAATTTTCTTTAACAGATGATATAAGTGCAGAACATACTTCATATACTGTGTCAGATTCTATTTCATCGCTTACTATAATGTCACATCTGTTTTCTAGGTTACTAAAATTCAGTCCGAATGGCCCTCTAAGTACAATTGCCATACCAGCAGGTTTGTTTGATGACCCTTCATATGCTATATATATATATCGTTTTCTTGTTAAATCAACTTGTTTATATATTTCATTTACCCTATTTAGTTCAATATCTGAATCATTTAATTCCTCCGCTTCAATATAGACATTTCCCCTATATTTTAAAAGAAATTCTGTTATTTCATTATTATTACCATTAAATATTTGCTTAACATTAATATTTTTACAATTTGTAAACAGATCAGCTTTTATTGATATGTAATCATACTCTATAATTACAGACAAATCGTTACCTATTGAATCAGTCACAGCACCAAATACTCTCGATGCATATTTATTATTAGGACTAAACCAATTCTGAAACGATTTATATGGCTTTTTATCACGTTCTCTTATTACTTTTGTGTGAGCACCTATCATGATTTTAGCTGTGTATACAGGACAACCCGTTGATACTAAATGTTGTCCAACCCATCCACCGTAAGTACTACGATAGCTAGCGAATGATGCTATATTGCTATTTATTTGATCCTCATACGTCGAAAACCATAATACATCTTCACCTAATTTTAAAGCATTATTCCAGTTATCTTTAATTATTTGTAAATATGGTAGTATTCTTTTCTTTTTTTCAGGATATAAAAACCCAACTTCTTCATAAATTTCAAACAAATCATCTACTCTCAAATTATTATAATTACAGCCTAAAGTTTTACAAGAAATTATATCTTTTTCAATTTCTTCCCAATTAGGATATTGTATCATTTACGTTTCTCCATATATCTAAATATGCAGCGTACAACTTTGTAAAAAAACATATATAAGTGTATTTATAATAAGAGACTTTCAATATTTTAGTTTTTATATTCCTACAAACTATTATGATTTGGATTAAGCTTCTTTTGATAAAATATATCCATAATTCCCTTATCATAGGTATTCACGCTCATACCTGCATCGGCAATAACTGTTTGACCATTGATAGCACTTGAACGGCTACTTAATAAGAATGCTATTATATCGGCTACTTCTTTTGTTTCAATTGATTTTTTTCTAAATGTTAAACTTTCCGCATGAAGCGCTAATTTCATATATTCTGGAACACCTGCTGCTGAAGATGTTTTTAATACATTTGCAGACACTATATTAAATCTTATATTTGAGAATTTGCTGAATGATTGTGCAAGATATACCACCGATGATTCTAACGCGGCTTTTACGGGAGCCATAAAACCGTAGTTTTCAACGGCTATTTTGATAAATGGAACGGAAAGAGTAACTACAGAGGCATTTATATCGAGCAAGCCTTTGAAAGCGTTAGCTAAATTGACTAAAGAGTAACACGAAACGTCAATCGCCTGAAGGAAATCTTTCTTTTTAGTCTCGTGGAAAGGTTTAAGTCCCTCAGAAAAGTTAGCAAATGCTATAGAATGTAACATTCCATCGATTTTACTATATATTTCTGATATATCCTGATAAAGCGTTGCGATCTCATCTTGATTTTCAACATCACAAACAAAGATATATGCGTCAGATATGAATTGTTCTACTTTTTCTTTAACTGTAATATCTTTTACAACATAAATACACTTGGCTCCTTCTTCCACAAGACATTGAGCTGCATGATATGCTATACTCTTTTTATTGAATAGACCAATAATAAGAAAAGTTTTGTTTTTTAATTGTAAGAAACTCATTTTAATCCCATTTCCCCTTTCTTTACCAATCCACAAGCAAATTCCAGAGACACTACTACATTATTATCTACTTTTGCCACTCCTTTGAGAAAATACACATTGCTTATCTTTTCGATTAGTTCGACGGACATTTCTAATGTATTATTGGGTAAGACCATTCTTTTAAACTTTATGTTGTTCATTCTGGTTACAACGGGAACATCGTTCTTAATATTTTCTTTTGTTATGTTCGCAATTAACACTGCACCGGACTGAAGGATTGCTTCACATAGCAAGACTCCGGGCATTAACGGAAAACCAGGATAATGTCCTTTAAAGAAATATTCATTATCTGAAATATACTTTTTTGTCCGTATATGGGAGTCTTTAATCTCTATAATCTCATCTACAAACAAAAAAGGTTTTCTATGTGGAATATAATCTTTAATATCATTCATAAACTATTTACTTGCTAATTTTGTTTCAAGGTAATCCAATGTACTTTTCATGTTCCTCATATTGCCAAAATCAGCATCTGGTATCTCTATTAAATACTTCTTCTGAAGCGCCATAATAACGTCCAGAAAATCCATACTGTCCATATCTACTATATTGACAAAAGGCACATCTGTATCTTGAATACTGGAACAATCTTTTTCCGGCATGACTTCTTGTATTATTGTTATTACGGATTTCATAATATCTTCCCTGGTCATTTTGCTTATCCTCCATTATAATATAACTTTATTCATATCTTTTTATAATAACCGTCGAGTTTATACCGAGCATTCCAAAAGAATTATTCATAATGTATTTTATATTATCTAGTTTTAAAGGTTCATTCCTTACAATATTTGTAATCAAGCATTTAGTATCAAGATTATCTAAATTTAATGTATGATGAACAAAACCATCGTTGAATGAAGGTAGTTCACCTGCAAGCTCAAGTGCTCCAGCAGCACCCATAGTATGCCCTATATAACTCTTCGTATTAGTAATATAGACATTGTCATGCTTGCCGAATATATTATAGATTGCTTTGCCCTCTGTTTCATCACCAAGAGGTGTTGATGTTGCGTGAGTATTTATTATGATAATTTCGTGTGGTTGGATTCCTGCTCTATATATTGCCTTAGACATACATTGTTCTTGCCTGGTTCTGTCAGGAGCTACATAATCGGTAGCATCTGTATTTATACCATAGCCGACTAACTCACCATATATTGTTGCTTTTCTTGCCAAAGCGTCATCTAACCTTTCAAGTATATATAAACAACCGCCTTCCGATACAACTATGCCATTCCTCTCCAAATCAAAAGGTCTGCAAGCTTTTGCAGGTTCGCAGTGATTAGCAAGAGCACCTTCATTTTTAAAACTAGCAAAACATAGAAACGTCCTTATACTTTCCGACACTCCACCACATATTGCTATATCGACATCGCCTAACATAAGCATCTGGGCACCATGAATAATACCAATGTTCCCCGCTGCACAAGCTGCACCTAAAGTGTAATGTGGCCCTGTTATTCCGAGATTAAGAGCAATCTCTCCCGCTGGATTATTTGCAATAACCTTTGGATTGAAAAGATGCGAAACATACTTTACATTATATTTATAATCCTTTATCGATAAAATTTCTTCTTCTGCTTCTACAGTACCATGTTCGGTTATTCCGACATAAATACCTATTTTCGCCTTATCGTATTCCGCTAAAATTATATTTGAATCTTTTATTGCTTCATGAGCACAGTATATGCCAATTGATGCCGCCCTTGTACCTCTTCTTCTTTCTTTTTTAGTTTGATACTTATTTTCATCATAATTACATACTCCCGCTAAAACATCTCCCATTAGCTTCTCTTTAAAAAGAGTAACGCCTGATTTACCTTCAAGTAGGCTTTTCCTGAAATCAGCAAGATTGTTGCCATTAGGCGCCGTTAATCCAATACCTGTAATAACGATTCTGCTATTCATTATACATTCTCTTAGTATTGAAAATACGTATTATTTAATTTTAATAATCATTAATCGAGAGGAATATCGTTCTCGCTGTCAAAGATATTTTCATTTGTGTGTCTAAACATTCTATTAATTTTCCAATAATTATCATGTAACTCTTTTATCGAAAGATTAATAGGTCGAATTACCACATGGTTAGCGTCATACTTTGACCAATCTTTATGTAACAACTTTTTCGATTCATCAAATTCTTTGAAAAGCGGCGTCCCAGGTAACGGTGTCAATATGTAGAAATCAGCATAATATATTTTATTTTCTAATAAAAAGTCTGCTATTTTTACAAATGTTTCAGGTGTATCGTCGTCAAAGCCAAATATAATACTTGGATGCGGAAGTATTTTATGCTTTCTTAATAATTTGAATAATTCCGAGTATTCTTCAACTTTGTTGAATGCTTTATTTGCGCCTTTTAAGCTATCCGGATTCAACGTTTCTATACCAATGAACAAGTCAAAACAGCCAGATTTAGCTGCTAATTCTATGAGTTCAGGATTCTTTAATATTGTAGTGCTCGCCTGCGAATGCCATTTAATCTTCTTATCATGTTTTATAAGCGATTTAAATAGTTCTCTCGCGTAATCAGGTTTGCCGACGATGTTATCATCAACAAAGAAAAAAGCCTTTGACTCCATAGAATCAATTTCTTTTAAAACATTGGCAACTGGCTTGGTTCTAAATTTATTTCCGAAGAGGCTTGTAACAGAACAATACCTACAAGTAAATGGACAACCACGTGTTGTATAAATAGGTATCAATGGAATGTTGGAATCAAATGCTTTTGGATAAATATCCAAATTGACGTTATCCCACTTTGGAATTAATAACTCAACTTTCGCAGTAGAAAAGTATGGATAGAGTAAGTGTAAATAAGGAATTACGAAGAAAATATACCTCTTTTTGTTGTATAATAGTATTACTTCCAAATAATTCTACTAAAACAAAAAGAGGTATTAATATGATTATAACACAAGACCAAAAAATTAGAAACAGTATGGATCGATTTTGTAAAGAACACCAGATAGGACAAATAATGAGGCGTTCCAATATCAAGAAAGAGAAAGGTATTCCGCCATTGTTTTTGTTTAAGTATATTTTTCTGTTGGTGTTTATGGGGAGGAATTTATACAGGTTATTACAAGGGGATGCCATTTTAGGAGAAGGAACAGAGAAAGATACGGTTTATCGATTTTTAAATTCTCCGACGTATAATTGGAGGAAGTTTTTATTGCTTCTAAGCAGTGCGATCTTGAATTCAGTGTCATTATTGACATCGAGGGATAAAGTGTTTATATTTGACGATTCGTTATACAGTCGTAACAGGAGCAAAAAGGTAGAACTTTTGGCAAGGGTATATGACCACGTGGAGCGGCGGTTTTGTAAGGGTTTTCGAATGCTGACATTGGGTTGGTCGGATGGGGCGACCTTTGTACCGGTAAGTTTTTCACTTTTAAGTTCTGAGGAAGAAAAAAATCGTATATGCGGGCTGAATGAAGGCATAGACAAGCGGACTAATGGTTATAAGAGGAGATGTGAGGGCATCAGAAAGGCGACGGATGTATTATTTAAACTCTTACAACAAGCAAAAAGTTACGGGATAACTGCCCAGTATGTTCTTTTTGATAGTTGGTTTTCCTTTCCAGGGGTAATCCAAAGAGTGCTTCAAAGTGGTTTCAACGTTATTTGCATGTTAAAAAAGATGCCACATGTACGGT
>JADFXO010000127.1 GCA_015233485.1 Nitrospirota bacterium | reverse complement strand
ACGGCACGAACAGGGCGCGACACACATGGCGGACGGTTACGCCCGCTCAACCGGCAAAGTCGGCGTGGCCCTTGTTACGTCCGGCCCCGGTGCCACAAACACCGTAACGGGCATCGCCACAGCTGCCATGGACTCCATCCCCATCGTTGTCCTAACCGGTCAGGTTCCCACTATGCTTATCGGTAACGATGCCTTTCAGGAGGCGGACATCGTAGGAATAACCCGCCCGTGTACAAAGTACAACTATCTGGTAAAAAACATAGAGGACCTCGCCGACACTATCAGGGAGGCATTTCATATCGCCTCTACCGGGCGGCCCGGCCCGGTGCTTATTGATCTGCCCAGGGATATTTCGTCCGGTATGGCGAATTTCAACTGGCCGGAGAAAATCCAGATACGCAGCTATAACCCAACCGTAGAGGGTAACAGGAAGATGATCGAAAAGGCCGGTGAGGAGATCGCTAAATAGAAAAAGCCGGTGATTATTGCCGGGGGCGGCGTAATCCTCTCCAACGCTTCGGATGAACTCAGAGAGCTGGCCGAGTTCACACAGATACCTGTCATTACCACCCTCATGGGGATAGGCAGCTTCCCGTCGGTACATCCGCTGTCTTTAGGGATGCCCGGGATGCACGGCACATATTACGCTAATATGGCAATTCAGGACTCCGACCTTATAGTAGCCGTAGGCATGAGGTTCGATGACAGGGTGACGGGCAAGATTTCAGCGTTTGCCCCCCATGCCACTATCGTACACATAGACATTGACCCCACATCAATCAGGAAAAATGTGCACGTAGACATTCCTATCGTAGGGGACTCGAAAAATGTCCTTACGACACTGAATCAAATCGTCAAAGCAGGGCAAAAGAAGCAGTGGGGCGAGATAAGAAAGGCATGGCTTAAGCAGCTTGACGACTGGAAACAACTCAGGCCTATGAGCTACAGATACTCAGACACGGTTATAAAACCCCAGTACGTCATAGAAAAACTCTACGAGGCCACCGGTGGAGACGCCATCATAACCACCGAGGTAGGACAAAATCAAATGTGGGCGGCGCAGTTTTTTAAATTCGACAAGCCGCGTACATTTCTGACCTCCGGGGGGCTGGGCACAATGGGCTATGGATTTCCCGCGGCAATAGGCGCCCAAGTAGCATACCCCGATAAGACCGTTATTGACATAGCCGGCGACGGCAGCATTCAGATGAACATACAGGAGCTGGCCACGGCCGTAATCTATGAACTCCCCGTAAAGGTGGCAATCCTGAACAACGGCTATCTCGGTATGGTCAGGCAGTGGCAGGAGTTGTTCTTCAAAGAGAGATACTCACACAGCCATCTGAACACGGTGCCGGACTTTGTCAAGGTCGCCGAGGCATACTCCGCCGTGGGGCTGCGCGCGGAAAGTCCCTCAGACGTGGAGCCGGTCATCAGGGAGGCGCTGAAGACCAAAAAACCGGTATTCATGGACTTCGTTATTGATTGGAAGGAAAAGGTGTTTCCTATGGTTCCTGCCGGTGCGGCGATTGACCAGATGATGTTTGACGAGGAAGAACCGAAAAAAGAAGAAAAGAAACTCAAGGCTGTCAAATAGAGGAGTTGCTATGAAAAGACATACAATATCTGTTCAGGTAGAGAATAAGTTCGGCGTGCTGTCGAGGGTTGCCGGGCTTTTCAGCGGCCGCGGCTATAACATCGAGAGCATCTCCGTTGGGGAGACCCTCGACCCTAAGGTCTCCGTGATGACTATCGTCACAAGGGGTGAGGACCAGATTGTCGAGCAAATCAATAAACAGTTGAATAAGCTGATAGACGTGATAAAGGTACAGGATCTATTCGACGTTGACCATGTCGAAAGAGAAATGGTACTGGTTAAAATCGCGCCGCCACAGGAACAAAAGGCCGAAGTGCTGCGGCTTGCCGAGATATTCAGAGGCAGGGTAGTGGACTCAAGCCCTAAGACCTATACAATAGAGATAACCGGAGATGAGAAAAAAATAGAGGCATTCCTTGAACTCGTCAAACCGATGGGTGTGAAGGAGTTCGTCCGCTCGGGGAAGATTGCCATAGCGCGGGAAAAATCCAAGGGCTGAACCGGAGCTGATGGGCTCAACAGATAGAAATGGAATGGAAAGGCAAAAAAGTCATAGTAACCGGCGCCTGCGGCTTCATTGGAAGCCATCTGGTAGAGGCCCTCGTTGGCCTTGGGGTGTCGGTGCGCGCGTTTGTCTATTATAACTCCTTCAACTCATGGGGATGGATAGACACATTTGACGATGAACTAAAAAATAAAATAGACGTTTACTGCGGCGACATCAGAGACGCCTATAACGTCAGAGACGCCCTTGAAGGCATGGACATAGTCTTTCACCTTGCCGCGTTAATCGCCATCCCGTATTCCTATATCGCCCCCGGCTCATACGTAAAGACCAACATAGAGGGGACATTGAACATCGTACAGGCCGCGAAGGATTTTAAGACCCAGCGTATTATTCACACATCTACAAGCGAAGTATATGGCACGGCCAGATACGTCCCGATAGACGAGGCTCATCCGCTTCAGGGACAATCCCCCTACTCCGCGACAAAAATCGGCGCTGACGCCATAGCGGAGAGTTTCTATCGGGCATTCTCACTTCCTGTCACCATCGTGCGGCCATTTAATACGTACGGCCCGAGGCAGTCGGCACGGGCCATAATCCCGACTATAATTACACAGATTGAGGCCGGAGCAACGAAAATAAAAATAGGCTCTCAACACCCCACAAGGGATTTTACGTTTGTAAAGGACACCGTATCCGCCATGATACGGCTTGCAGAGACGGAGGTCTCAATCGGCACGGTGACAAACATTGGCTCGAATTTTGAGATCAGCATAGGCGGCCTCACTTCAAAAATTATGGAACTAATGGGCGCCAAACTGACGGTGGAGTTCGACGAAAAAAGGGCGAGGCCGTCAAACAGCGAAGTGGAAAGGCTATGGGCCGATACTACGAGGCTTGCCGGGACGGGCTGGCAGCCCTCCTACTCACTTGACGCCGGCCTCAGTGAGACGATTCAGTGGATAAGAAAAAATATCAACACGTATAAGGCCGGCATATATAATGTCTGACCACTGTCCCTCACCGCGCAAAAAGGCCGTGATAATGGCGGGCGGTGCCGGTGTTCGCCTCAGGCCGTACACGTTTATTTTGCCAAAACCGCTCCTGCCCGTTGGAGAGACGACAGTTCTTGACCACATTATTGATTGCCTGAGGGCCTCCGGCTTCGGCGATGTCTATGTCTCCGTGAACTACAAGGCACGGGAGTTTGAGGGATGGATAGAAAGCCGCAAGGCAGACGGCATGACGGTACACCTTTATAAGGAACCCCGAAAACTTGGCACTGCAGGCTCCATCGGCATTATCAGGGGGCAGCTTACTGAGCCGTTTTGTGTCGTAAACGGTGATTTGATAATGAACATCCCCCTTGATAAAATGTACCTGCGCCACGTAGAGACAAACGCGGACATCACTATCGGCATAAAGGGCTATCAATTCACTATACCCTATGCCGTTGTCAATAAGGACGGCGAAGGATTGTTAGAGACGATAACAGAAAAACCATCGTATGATTTCTTTATAAATGCGGGGATATACGTCCTGAGCCAGTCCGTGTTTAAACACATCCCGGAGGACCGCCCGCTTGACATGCCTGAGCTGATAGATGCGGTAAAGAAAGACGGCGGCCGTATCTATGTCTACGACATCGGTGAGCGTTGGCTCGATATTGGACGCATCTCGGACTACGAAAAGGCCGTAGAGCTGATAAACCAATGGAAGGCGTAACAAGCGTACTGGTAACCGGAAGCGGCGGGTTCGTGGGACGCGCCCTCGTAAAAAAACTGAGGGACAACGGCGCTGACGTCGAAGAATTTGATATAACAAACGGCAGAGACGCCACAGATTTTAAGTCATTTCATGGCCTGAAAAAAGTTGACGTCGTGGTACACCTTGCGGCCAGGACATTCGTCCCCGACTCCTTTGAAAACCCTGCCCGCGTGTATCGGGAAAACATAAGCGGCACATTAAATGTCCTTGAATATTGCCGCCTGAATTCGATAAAGAAAATAGTCTACGCAAGTTCCTATGTCTATGGAAGGCCAGAGCGGCTGCCGATTGATGAGCGCCACATGACCGCCATACAAAACCCTTATGGCAGAAGCAAACTCATCGGGGAGGCGCTCTGCAGGGGATACTACGAGGACTACGGCATAGTTCCTGTTATCCTCAGGCCATTTAATATCTATGGCCCGGGACAGGGGAAGGACTTTCTTATACCCTCGTTAATAAGGCAATGCCTGTCTGCCTCAGATGCCATCGTAGTGAAAGACCTGTTGCCAAGGCGCGACTATGTCTATATAGACGACGTGATAGAGGCGTACTTAAATGCCATTTTCAATTATAAATCTACTGTCCCCGAGATATTTAACATAGGCTCAGGGACAAGTTACTCTGTCGAAGATATTATAAATAAACTCCAAACGATCTGCCGCACTAATAAGAAAATAATATCTGAAGGACAGGCGAGAAGAAATGAGATCCCCGACTGCACGGCAAACACAGATAAGATTAATAGAGCCTTCGGCTGGGCCGCGAAATGCGGCATAGACGAGGGACTTAGGCAAACCGTTTCCAAGGCGGCGGCTCCATGAAGAAGATAAAGGTATTTTTTCTCATTCAGACCCTTGACACAGGCGGGGCGGAAAGGCAGTTGATAGAGCTGGTAAAGGCGCTGGACAAGGACAAGTTTTCAGTAACCGTGGGGGCGTTTTACGGGGGCGGGGTGTTTCAATCTGAGCTTGAGGGTGTGGAAGGCGTGCATGTTGTAATCTTCGGCCAAAGGGGCAGATGGGACCCCGTACCAATTGTTCGTATATTAAGAGAGGCATACAGAGTAAAACCGGACATAGTTCACGGTTACATGGGGGTTGCAAATGAGATAGCCGCCCTGGTTGGAAGGGCAGTTGGGGCAAAGGTGGTGTGGGGGCTGTTGTCATCGGACATGGATTTCTCGCTGTATCATTGGGTATCTGGGTTTATGTTTAAGGTTGGGGCGGTACTTTCGCGCATCCCCGATTTGATAATAGCCAACTCGGAGGCCGGCATGAGGCATCACACCTCCTGCGGCTACAGCGCGGCGCGCATGATAGTTATTCATAACGGCATTGACACCGAACGGTTCAGGCCGGTTGACGGTGCGGGGCAGAGCCAAAGGCACGCGTGGCAAATCCCCCAAGAGACGAAACTAATCGGGATATTCGGCAGGCTTGACCCGATAAAAGACCACCGGACGTTCTTAAAGGCGGCGGCAATCCTGAACGCTGAGCGCCCCGAAGTGCGATTTGTGTGTGTGGGGTCGGGCGCAAAGGAATTCGCCGAAGGACTGAAAGACGAGGCCAGTGAGGGCGCACTCAATGGTAAAATCATATGGGCCGGCTGGGTAGCAGACATCATCGGGGCATATAATGCGATGGACATAGTGACGTCGTCATCAATAAGTGAGGGGCTGTCAAATGTTATCTGCGAGGCGATGGCCTGTGGTGTGCCGTGTGTTGTTACGGATGTTGGGGACTCAGGGTTGATTGTAAGGGGCACGGGTGTGGCCGTCGCAAAAAAAGACCCGGCCGCTATGGCAGAGGCATGGAATACAATGTTGAATTGGCCGGCGGCTAAAATGGCTGAAATCCGCGGCATGGCGCGCACCAGAATCGAAGACCACTTCAGCGCCAGACAAATGTCGGCAAAGACAGAGGCCGCCCTTATAAAAATTAAAGACGAAGGGGGATAATCCCCCTTCACCCCGTATTCTCGCACACGTTTTATTTATCGCCAAGACGGGGGATTATCCCCTGAATTTGAGCTGCTGCCCGTTGGCGGCTTCGGCATTCCGGCTAAAAACCATGACGAGCCATCCGAATCATTGGAACCGGTTCTGAATGTTGATGATATAATATTTTACAAAAAGGAATAATAAATGCTACTATACAGGCCTGTCTATGGAGATTGAATGGTTTACTGGCAATGACAATGAATCGATAGCCGGCAACCCCGCGCGAGGGCTGTATCTTAAACCCACATGTGGCGATAATGAAAGTTGACAGAAAAGGAGACTCCGTAAGTGGATGGCAATGACTACAAAGAGGAGCAAAAGTGCGTCCCTGATTTTCCTTCCAGAGACGAAATATCTTATCCTAAAGGTTTATATCAGTCTTTTATAAAACCTCTGTACGACAGGGTGTTTTCCTTTTTTTTGCTTATCAGTATTACTCCAATATTATTGTTGCTGGCATTGCTGGTAAAAATAGATTCCAGAGGTCCGGCCATTTTTAAGCAAAAGAGGGTCGGCCTGTTTGGTAAAGTTTTTACAATATACAAGTTTCGCTCGATGAGGGAGCCAAGTGGATTGGATGAAAATCCATTTACTGAAAAAAACGACCCAAGACTAACAAGGATCGGGAAAATTATAAGAAATGTCAGGGCAGACGAACTCCCACAACTCTGGAATGTCCTTAAAGGGGATATGAGCTTAATAGGTCCAAGACCCGAGCAGGTTGAAATCGTCAAACAATTAAACGCCAGCCTGCCTGACTACCACCTCAGACATATTGTTAAGCCTGGCATTACCGGATGGGCACAGGTTAAATATAAGTACACTACCACAAAAAGCGATGTACCGCAGAAATTACAGTACGATTTTTATTACATTCAAAATATGTCTTTTAAGATTGACCTGTACATTATGTTTGCAACCCTGAAAGTGGTTTTGTCAGGACAAAACAGAAGTGACAGCTAAGCGCTGAAATGCTGATAATAGTATATCCCGCACTATGGTAAATGACAAGGATAAAAAAAACGTATCCGCGCAAATGCTTCCTGAATCAGATAATAGTGGCGTGTCTTCCAACGAAAAGAATTCACAGTTCATAGTATTTTTCCATTTGAGCGGCTTATTTATTATAGGACTTTTCTCATATTACAATAGCATGAATGTACCTTTTGTCTATGACGACTACCAGAACATAATAGATTCCATTTATGTGAAGGACCTGAAATATTTTATGCACCTTGTTCCTGATGGCGATTATGGTTTTAGATCCAGGTACATAGGGTACTTGACTTTTGCCCTCAACTATTGGTTTCACGGACTTGCTGTAAGGGGCTATCACATAGTTAACCTTTATATTCATATAATTAACTCATTTTTGATCTACAAAACTATTCTGCTAACGGCAAACAAACGTTTATTTACAGATTTCACCGGCGATAAATCTCTGCGCAACATGGCATTTTTTGCTTCGGCATTATTTGTGAGCCATCCAATTCAAACTCAGTCGGTAACGTATATTGTTCAGAGATTCGAAATTCTTGCGACAACGTTTTATTTGCTTTCGATAATTTTTTATATAAAAGCGAGGACAGAGCTTTCCGCAAAAAAGATTGTTTATTATATTACCTCGTTGATGGCGGTGTTTCTTGCAATGAAGACAAAAGAAATAGCATTTACAATACCAGTAACTGCGATTGTTGTAGAATTTTTATTTATCGAAAGAAGGGGAAAAAGCAGGTTAATAATCATTTTATCCATAGTCTTATTGTTGCCGATAATTCCATTAACTATTGTACATGGAGATATACATAGACTTTTGAGTTCTCACAAAATAGCGAGCGCAGATACCTCTCAGTATCAATATTTGATAACTCAGTTTGCTGTTATACTAACCTACATCAGACTCTTGTTTTTTCCTGTGGATCAAAATCTTGATTACGATTATCCCCTATATACCAGCTTTTTTCAAACGAAGGTGGTATTGGGCTTTGCCGTTATCTTATCTGTAATAATGATGTCCTTATATGCGCTTTATCGTTCAAAAAAATCGAACGGATCAGAAAAGTACTATTTAAGGCTTTTTGCCTTCGGCATCCTATGGTTTTTTATTACTCTGTCGGTACAGTCGGGATTGGTGCCCCTGATGGACCTGATTATTGAGCACAGGCTATACTTGCCGTCTATTGGGTTTTTTATAGCGTTACTTTCTATTATAGAAATCGGCAAAATACTCAAAGGGACAAAATCATTTTTTCCTGTAATAAAGACAGAGTTTGTGCTGGCTATAATAATCGTGGTTTTATGTGCGGCAACGGTCAAAAGAAACCGTGTCTGGCAAAACCCCGTCGCGCTATGGGAAGATGTCGTAAAGAAGAGCCCCCTTAAGGCAAGGGGCAGGTATAATCTGGGCAACGAATACTCAAGGGTGGGACGGTTTGATGATGCCGTTGCAGAGTTCGACAAGGCCTTGATTATTTTGCCCGGGTTTGTTTCAGCATATCACAATATGGGTTTGGCGCTTATGAACAAAGGCAGCCTCGACGAGGCAATCCTGTGTTTTAAAAAGGGCATCGAACTTGATCCGCAGTATGTAGATTCCTATGTGGCCTATGGAAATGTCCTCGTGAGACAACACAAGCTTGATGAGGCTATGGGAAACTATAAAAAGGCCTTGGAGATAAGTCCACAGATGCCCAAAGCCCTCAACGGTATCGGAGTGGTTATGGCCCTTACAGGAGACCCCAAAGGGGCAGTCGGCATGTTCGACAAGGCCCTTTCATTAAAGCCCGATTATGCGGAAGCGGCTAATAATAAAAAAGGCGCCCTTGATATTATCGCTGAGCGTGAATTATATGCCGCAACTGACATGGCGCAGACTCAAAAACCTGAGCCCACCGGCTCCAAACCGACCGGAGGCATCGTCCCCGCGCAGGGGGAAAAGCAGCCTGCCGCAAAGATAGCACCCCAGTCTGAACCTGCTAAAGTTGCACGAAAAGTTAGGATTGCCCATTATAGAAAAGTCAGGATTGCTAAGAAAGAAAAAATTCTGACTGCCAAACGCAATGAATCTGCCCTTGCCTCAGGCTTATATGTCATACAGCTTGGTTCGTTCAAAGACCTGACAAACGCGAAAAAATTCTCTAAAACCATGAGCAAAGAGGGCTATGTCGCCAACATAGTAACTGTAATAGACCCCCAAGGCGCTGCGCTTTACAGGGTAATGGCAGGGAAACATCATAATAAAGCAGGCGCTATGGCAACGATGAAGAAACTAAAGGCTGCAAAGAGAACGTACGTTATCCTTCGTAAATCATAGACCTGACGGCCACCACTTGATGGGATTATCTCTATATGCAACGACTGCCCAATCCCAATAGAATTCTGCGGTGTTAAGCTGTAAAGCTGATAATCGAATTCGGATTTGCCAATAACCCCTGGACGATCTTTGAGAATGTCTGCAGCGACTGGCCGCCGATGGGTTGGCTGCCCTGAGATGAGGATTTTGAAGGGAGATTAGTGCCTGTAATGGAGTTGGCGGTTGAGGGATTAGTGTTTAGAAGCCCCGTCTGTTGTACCGAGTTGGCATTGTTTGAAGTCCCTGACAGAGAACTAAGGGTGTTGGAGAAGGCCTGATAAGAGTTTAAATTTATACTATTAACGATTCCTGGATTAACAAGGGAATTTGCAAGCGTAGGACTAATATGAGACTGTGTCGTCATGTTGAGATATGCCATTTGCTGTCCAAGGGAATCTAACGGTGACGCCGTAAGAGTGTTTGATACAATCCCACTCAGAAGGTTTAATGCCAGAGAAGACAGATTTACCTGATATGAGGAGTTAGCTGAGCTATTTGACGCGGAACCGGCACCTGATGCAAAACCGGTACCTGACGATGTCTTGGGGATGGCACTGGAACCCGTTGACGTGCCGAACATACCCTGCAAGGCGCCAATTAATGTACTGGTGTTTAACGAACCAACTGAGGCCATCTCACACCTCCATCAGTATGCCCTGTAGCCCTCTGCCCTGACTACATTGTATAACATTTAGTGGTGTCCTGTCAAGGGTTCGAATTCACGGTAAATTTGTTCTCCATCAGGCAAGTGCCGTAGAAGCAGAGTTTTTTGACATACGTAAGTAGTCGAAGACCAAGCGAATGTTAAGCATAAGCTCTCTCATTTTCTGTGCTACGCTGCGGACA
>JADFXO010000126.1 GCA_015233485.1 Nitrospirota bacterium | reverse complement strand
GATAAGTGGTTTTTTGATGCATGCAGATGCCGCAAGATTAAAGAAATTACTGACAAGTGCCGAACCTGAATTGATTGTGAAAGGTTATCTGGACGAGGCTGAACAGTTAGCTTATGAAGTATTGAAGTTACAGCTAACTTGCCCGGAAAGAAAAGAGATTACCAGTATGGCCAATGGAGTAATAGAAAAGTGTGAGCAGGAAAGAACAAAGATGAGAGAATCTGTAAAATTAGACTCGGACGAGGAAGGTGAAAAGGTTCCTGCATTTGCTGATAACGGCGGGGAAAAAACTCCAAATGTCCTTGGCATTCTAACTCGTCATGGTGAAAGTAAGTTTGCGATGCATAGGAATAACTGATGTTCACGGTAACTTTTTACTCATATAAGGGCGGGGTCGGCAGGACGCTTGCCCTGTTAAATTCTGCATATTTACTTGCAAAAGCATCAGCCAAGGTTGCCATCATAGACTTTGACCTTGAGGCCCCTGGCATTGATGCTATAAACCCATTCGGGGACACGATAAAATCAAAAAAAGGTGGTATAGTAGAGTATATTTCCGCGTACACCAAAGTTGACAACCCAAACCCAGATGAACTTACTTCATTAATTGATTACTCTTATCCGGTTAAATGCGAGACGTTCGATAAGGATATAACCATAATCCCAGCCGGCCTGAAAGATGGAAATTATCAGAATTACTATTCTGCATTAAATTGGAGTGATCTCTACGAAGTGAAATATGGATATTATTTCTTTGAAAATTTGAAGAAGAAAATCATTGAAGAGTTCAACCCCGATTACCTGTTGGTTGATTCGCGAACCGGCCTTGCCGATGTTGCCGGAATCACTATGCATCAGCTTGCCGACCTCGTGGTGCTGGTTTTTAATCTGAATCAACAAAATATGGATGGAATCATAAAGGTATATCACTTGCTGTTTAACCCGAAAAGGAAAAATAAAGCCAAGGTCATTCTCGTGGCCTCTCCTGTGCCGATGGACATAATGCCGGACTATCAACGATATGAATTTTTACTCGCAGAAGCTCAATCCAAAATGAGCAACGCATTATACGACGGTCATATTTTTCAGCTTGACTACAATCCACGCCTTGCCTTCGATGATATAATTTTTACTAAAGAGGTTCCAGAATCCCGCCTTGCTGAACAGTATAGCGAAATAACCATGAAAATCAGAGAAGTCAATAAAGGCGACATTCTTTATTATACATCGAGAGCAGAGGCGTATATTAAAGAAAATAATATCGTGGAAGCGGATGGTATCTATAAACAACTCCTAAAGGATAAACCTCACGACGAAAGGGTATATGTTGAATACGTGGTATTTTTAATTAATAGGGGATTATATCCAGATGCGATGGATATTTTGAAAGAGGCGCCACGCCAGTGCGAAGTGATTCTCAAAAACCCCGATTATCACTTTCAATATGGTGTCGTATTATATAGATTAGAAGATTATGACGCTGCATTTCTTTCATTGAAAGAGGCTGAAAAATTAAAAGAAAAACCCTTAGTGCTTGAACTTATAGCGAATATTTATTATCAAAAAGGCGATATTACTAACTATATTTCATATATAAAGGAATTTGCCTCATCCATTATCAGGGAAAACAAGTATCTCGTGGGTGAAGATTCAAAAGGATTTGATAAACTTGCCGATGACTTCCTGATGACCGGGCTGAGCATAGAGTTTGACAAGAAGGCATTTATCGATAGCTTAAAAACCCGCGATGATTTTACGCTTATAGAGTGTATAGCCCTGTTGACCGTTATACTAAAAGAAAAATTCTCTCAGGCGCAGCTTCGGCAATTGTCAGAGGCGCTATACCCGAAAGATAAGGATGAGGTTGTTCAAGACTTTGGGATTCTTGCCTTCATTGATATCGTGGACTTCACGCCGCAGAGTCTTGAGGTTGGGGAGTTAAAGACGTCGAGGTTATTAAAATATTATTACGAAGAAATATCTAAGGCCGCGAAAAGCTGTGATTTCGAGTTTATTAAGTCGGTCGGCGATGCCGTTTTGCTCTTTGGGAAAAAACCAAAGGATTTCTTAACCCTGGTCAATATGATTTTCGTGGATCAGTGTGTTCCCGGGCAATATGGGTTTGAGCTGAGGCTAAGGATGGTGGCCAATGCCGGATTCTATCATTTTATTATAGACAAGCAAGGGGGTAAAGACCCTGTAGGCTCTGAAACGATTAAATTATTCAGATTGGAAAAACTTGCTCAGACATGGGAAGTCGTTGTCTTGCATGAGCTCTTCGCCGGTCTTCGTAATTATCTCGATGCGTTTAAAATTAAATATTTGGTACAGCAATGGGACGAACCGCTCAAGGGGTTTGAGTTCTTAGGGGCGACCACTGCATACTACAGACTTATTCCTCCGGTTAAGGCCGGTAAGACGAAGGCGGCACTCAGCGACCAGTATAAGGCCATGCGTTTGAAACTCTACGGGGAATCAATAAGCATTCCTGTTTTTGCCAAAATTTATCGTGAAATCAATATGGAGGATAATTTCTTAGACCTTTCCCTCGACAAGGATTTCTTTAAGGGGACGGACTATCTAAGCGCCGCTCACTATAAAGAAAGGCGGCACGAAATTCAAGGCACTACTGATGAGGATTACGAAGAGACAGGAGGCAGGGCATCTTTGCGCGAGGATGAGCTGTACCGTCAGCGGCGGGATGACAAGACCATTAAGGCAAGCGAATTTCTTGCCCTGTTTAACAAGGGCTTTATATTTGGACTCCCCGGCGCTGGCAAGACCACGATGTTGAAATATATTGCTTATCAGGCCTTTAAACAGAATCTTGATGTCAATATCCTGTTCGTAAATTGCCGGGATTTGCACGAGGATGATTTGCCCAAAGGTGGTATGGATGACGCAATAGGTATATCGGACATTTTAAGTTTCCTGACGACGGCCTTCTTATATCCCGGCACACGGGTTGCAACCTTTAAGCGCGATGAGCTGGAGATAGTGAAACGGACTGTAGAGGCGATGTTTCAGGCGTGGCAGAGAAAGGAATTAATCGTGGCCATAGATGCCCTGGATGAGTCCCAGTCAAAAGCCGTAAGAGACGCGGTGATCGAATACTGCCGCGCGCTGATGGCTGAAATCCAATCTGCCGAAAGAGACATAAACGCCGCCGGTGAGAACATTGTCTATGCCACGTCGAGGATTGCCGAACTTCAGGACGTTGGGCATTTAAGAGAACCGTTTTTTTATATAAATCCGATTACGCAGGACCAGATGCGCGCGATGGCGCGGCATTTCTGGGGCAATGAGTCACTGTTGTATAAGAAATTCGACGACGAGATCTGGCAGAATTCAGCGGCCCAAAAACTCGGCGGCACTCCGCTGACCGCAATGCTGCTTTTGTTTTACTACGAGGCCTTCAGAGAGTTTGGTATGCGCTGCCGGACTTACGACATTATTATGAAGTTCATTCTTAAGCGTATATGGGAAGAGTTGAAGCGCGGACTATTAAGGGCGTCAATAAACATGTATGAGTTTATCATGGATGCGGTTAAAGAAGATTTTCTGAAGGTCAATCCTGAAATTCGTGCCAAATACGATGCACTTTCTTCGTTGGCATTTGATTTGCTTTATAAGGCGGGAGAACATAAGGCCGCGGCAAGGACTTTTAATGAGGTAACATTAAGGGAACATCTGTTGGGATGTCTTTCATCCGAGGGGTGTGTCCCCGACACATTGAATACAGAGCTGGTGAATGGTTGGATTTCTGTATTTAAGAGGGACCATTTGTTAATTCCCGCAGGGCCTAATGACTATATCTTTTTACATTCAACTGTCATGGAGTTTCTTGCCGGCAGGTATTATGCGTCAAATTATTTGGAGGACGAAAATGGCAGGACATTTGACGTGCCGTTTCGTAAGGATATGGAAAGCCTTGAGGTGCTGCCGATTGCCGCGGGGGATGATTATAAGACCGGCGCTGAAATTCTCAATGTGATGAGCCGATTTTATGAGGACAACAGGAATTCAACCTTACCGTTTCGATGTCTGTCGGAGACTGAGGCCGTTGAAAATTATGTAATAAATAAACTTGGGACTGACCCGCTCAGAGAAAAAGAAAGAAATAAAATCGACAAACTTCTATCAAAAAAAGAATGGGCATATTGTTACGTCAAAGATATTGTCTTAAAAATTGACGAGAAGGAACCTGAGAAGCTGCGGAAACAGTTCAGCTCTCTGATCCCGTTATGCCGCAATAAATTGTTTGACTATTTAGAAGGCTGGGAGTTGAATTATAAGGCCGAGCGCGAGGCCTTTCTCAAGGTAATCCTTGAGAAGAAAATATTCGAAAGTCACACCGGTCTTAAAAGTAAGGCTATTCTGGATGGTGTGGTTAAAGAAATAAAGGCCAAAGGAATAACGTCATATCTGCAATTCGAAGGGGCAGGTTCACCCTTCGATACAAACTTCACGTACTATGAAAAATTTGTTTCATATGAAAGCGAAAAGGCAGTCGCCGCCGAAAATCGTAGAAAAATCCTCATAGGCTTCTACGGCTCGCCTAATTTTAAACACTCTGGCGTGATTTTTGATCTGGCGATGTCGCCTGATCGTAAGTTCCTCGCTACGGCTTCCGGTGATTTTACTTTAAAACTATGGGATTTAGAGACATCCCGGGAGCTGAAGACTTTCTTTGGACATCAAGGGCAGATCACTGTGTGTATATTTACCAAAGATGGCAGCGGGCTTATCTCCGGGTCATGGGACAATACGTTGAAGCAATGGGATATAAAAAGCGGTGAGGTTATTCGTACTTTCTCCGGTCATAAAGGCGCGGTTTATACCTGTATTCAAACGCAAGATGGCAGCGGGCTTATCTCCGGGTCATGGGACAATACGTTGAAGCAATGGGATATAAAAAGCGGTGAGGTTATTCGTACGTTTACCGGTCATCAAGGCTTGGTTTATACCTGTATTGTCACGCAAGATGGCAGCGGTCTTATCTCCGGGTCATGGGATATGACGTTGAAAGTATGGGAGATAGCGACGGGTAAGTTAATCGATACGATAATGCTGCCGTGGATTCCCCGGCATATCGCGCATGTGTCGGATAGGCCGGGGATGATAGTTACTGGCAACGGCAATGGGACGCTGACTTTGCTGGATGTGTCAGGGGTGTGAATAGCGCCGCAGTCTTTAGCCGGAGTACTGAAGCCGCCAACGGGCGGCAGCCCGAATTATACAGATAAAACATGTGCGTGATTACGGGGTGAAGGGGGATTATCCCCCTTCGTCTTTGTACTTAGTTGTTGCTATTGCAATTTAGTATCGTTAGTCATTAAACACTTCATTGCAGAAAGGACAGAACTTCCAGTCAGGATTTCTTGGATTGAGGCATTTAGGGCATTTGTGTTTCAACGAATGGCCGCAAAATGGGCAGAAGACGTAATCGGAATTCAACGTCAGCATACATTTTTGGCATACAATCATCTCCCTGCTTGATATGCTCGACGTTACCCTCAGTACCTCTTCAAGAGTTGTTATCCCCTGCATAGTCTTCTTAAGACCATCCTCAATAATGGAATTCATACCGGAGTCAAAGCCGGCGCGAGATATATTGCTTTCGCCGGCCTCCTCGAATATGAGTTTTCTGATTGCCGGATTAGCCGGCAGGATTTCATAAATCCCTATCCTGCCTTTAAAGCCGCGCCCTCCGCAGTCATCACATCCTATTGCCTTATGGAACTTGATGTCCACACCCATATGCTCCCCCTTTAGGCCCAACAATATGAGTTCTTCCAGTGACGGCGTATAAGGCTGTTTGCATGTGTCACAAAGTTTCCTGACAAGCCGCTGGGCAATTATTCCGTTGAGGGATGATGCCACGAAGTGGCTCTTGATACCCATGCCCTTGAGCCTTGTAATTGCCGCAACGGCAGTGGTTGTGTGTAACGTGCTTATCACAAGATGTCCCGTGATTGAGGCCTGAATGGCTATTTCGGCGGTCTCAGGGTCTCGCATCTCTCCTACCATTATGATATCCGGGTCTTGTCTTAGGACGGAGCGCAGGGCAGCGGCAAACGTAAGCCCTGCCTTATCGTTTATGTTCACCTGGGTGGCGCCTTTCAGATTATACTCTATGGGGTCCTCAATCGTAACGAGATTGCTTCTATCGTTCATCAGGTGGTTCAATGAAGAGTAGAGGGTGGTGCTTTTCCCGCTGCCGGTTGGTCCTGTAACAAGCACAAGTCCCTGCGGTTTTTCTATCATCTCCAACACCATCTGATAGTCCTTGTCGGATAACCCTATATCAACTAACGACAAATTGGACGCCGATGGATCAAGTATCCTGATAACTATCTTTTCGCCAAATTGTGTGGGCAGCGTAGAGACCCTAAGGTCAACCCCCTTGCCTTCCACCTTTATCTTTATCCCGCCGTCTTGCGGGATGCGTCTTTCGGATATATCCATCTTGGCCATAACCTTTATCCTTGAGACTACCGAGGGGGCGAAGGTCTTTGAAAGCTGTGTAAGGCCGGACATTATGCCGTCAACCCGCAATCTGATAATGAACGAGTTTTCGTGAGGCTCCATGTGTATATCGCTTGCCTTAGTTTTAATGGCGCTGAAGATTATCTTATTTACAAGTTGAATAACCGGTGGGGATTCACTGTCTTTTAATAGTTTGTTCGTCTCGCTATAAACATCAATACGTTCGGTTTTTATGTCCATTTTGGCGTCTAAGCTGTCCTGATCAGTGAAGAGTTCCTTGAGCCTGTCAAAGGTATCAATCTGTGTTGTTCCGGTTGACCTGTCAAGTGAAATTTCAGCGCAATTGCGGCGTATGGCATTCTCTATCTCAGTCGGTGTGGATATGACAATCTCAACATCCTTGTTAAGCATGTACTTGACTTCCCTTATGGCGTCGATGTCCATTGGATTGGCCATGGCTATTTCCACCACCCGATTTGTGGCACTCAATGGGACAAGCAGATATTTCAGGGCGAAGTCCTTATCTATCAACTTGGCCACATCGGTTTGTATGGCTACAAAAGTCAAATCAATGTATGGCATATTAAGTTGTGACGACAATCCTTGCGCGATTTCAGTCTCTGAGGCAAAGTTCATCTTCACGATAATGTCGCCAAGTTTCTTTTTGGTTGTCTTTTGTTTTTTGAGACATATTTCAAGCTGTTCCGGCTTAATGGTTCCCGCCTCGACGAGTATCTCTCCCAGCATCCTCGGTTTTGTCTTATAGTAATAAGCCTGAATACCCCTTCTTATGTCAGACAATGTTGCAACTGCCGGATTAACGCCTTTGCCCGTGACAAATTCCAAATCTCTGACTGCCCCGAGGTCAAGCGGGTCTGACATTGCCACGGTTATCCTGTTGCCAGCAAAATTGATGGGCAGCACAAGGTGTTTCTCCGCAAGTTTTACGGGCACTGCTTTAATGGCCTCTGCCTCGATGGTGATTTTTTTAATCTCGACATACTCAAGCCCCATGTTGTCGGCAAGTGTGTGAACAATGTCCATTTCCGTAGTAAGCCCAAGGTCTATGAGCACCTTGCCGAGCTTATGGCCGGTTCGCTTTTGCTCGGTTAGGGCCGCATTCAGTTCTTTTTCATTAATAACACCGGCCTCCAGCAATGTTGTGCCAAGCTTCTTAGCATTAGGGTTTTGTCGGCTCATCTTAATTGTCACAGTCGGTTCCTCCGGTTCATACAAACAATATTATACACGTTACAGCGTTTTTATTTCAAACCGACCGTGACCGGCGATATAATGGGCTGGTGTTATGGCGTCTAAAAGAGAGCGGTTTATAGATGAACGATGGGAGAGGTTAGTATGTCGGGAGCTCAGTAAATTTTTACAAGACTTTTCTTGATAGTATCTATCATATAAGGGCTGATGGCAGGTTCGGTCAATAAATCCACCTTAATCCCAAGTGCCTCCGATAGCTCCAGCTCAATGCCTACTATATCGTAGAGGGTCATATTTGTCGAAAATTCGACGAGAACATCTATGTCGCTATTAACTGAAAAATCCCCTCTGCCGTAAGAGCCGAATATGGCAATGCTCTTAACCCCGTAAGGTTTAAGGAAATCCACTATCGTATGCTTAATCTCTTGAGTCATTACCTTCTCTCATTATATTCCTTCGCCTGTTCAAGACTAAGAGATTCCGAGTCCTTGTCATCATTCATTAGATGGTAAAGCCCGTAGTTCTCTAATATCTCCTCAATCTTGCTGAATGTCTCAATGTCTATCTCGACAGCCAACCTGTTGTTATGAGCATCTACAACGTATTTTTTTACTATCTCTAACATAACCTCATTCTCCTTATCTCACCTAATAGTATCATTGAGTTTATACGTAACCACAACCCTCCTCCGGCATCTCTGTAAGTATAACATTTTTTAGTACAATATTCAGCTATATATCAGGGCAAACACATTAGAAAAAATTGCCTATGCCGTCAGTTCCAAAAGATGGTTTCCTGGATTCCAGCTTTCGCTGGAATGACAAAAAAGAGAACGATAAAATTCAGGTGTTCGTTTTTGTTCTGCCTTGTCTGTCATTCCAGCGAAAGCTGGAATCCAGTCTATGAAATTCCTATTGTAATTTTCAAATGCGTTTGCCCTGAGCTATATATATGATTTACTGTATATAGATATGATATAATCAGGATGGCAGGGAAGCAAGGCAAATATGGAACAAACATCGGCGAATGAAACTGAAAAGAAACCTATATAAGGCACAGGCTGAGGCACAGGCGGCTAAGGCAAAGGCCGAGGCTGAGGTAATTGAGAAGAAATTAAAGAAATCTCTCGATAAATCATCATCTTATAACAGAAACATGCTCACAATATTCCTCGGTATCTTGATCTATGTTCTTATTACCACAGCCACTACAACGGATATGATGCTCCTCATTGGCAGCAGTATGATTAAACTTCCTATTATCGGATACGAGGTGCCTCTCCTTTACTTTTATAAATTTACTCCTGTTATTATCTTAATCATTCATCTTTATTTGCTCATCAATCTTTCTATACACGCCGAAAACTTCATCAGTTGGTTCAACATTGGAAAGAATAAACCGTCATATTTAGTTCCATTTGTCTTCAATTATTCTTATAAATATGAACAATCAAAATTATTTGAAAAAGTTATTAAATTATTTATTATAGGAGTATATTATATATTGCCTCTTTTTATAATAGGATGGACAGCATATAAGTTTTTGCCTTACCACGATTTCTGGATTTCTATAGGACAAAATTATGTAGTTACAATCGACGGCATAATGTCGTTTTTATTTTATCGGCAAATAACGAGATTAAATAATAACATACGAATAAAACAATTATTTATTATTTCTACTGTACCATTTATGATGATAGTATTTTCTTGGCTTATTTTTTGTAGTGTTTTTGTATTTACAAATAGTGTAGATGATTGGTTTGGAGTATTTCATAGAAATATATTTTTACAAGAAAAAGCAATAGTATCAAAGGAAATCAGCGATGTAATGATTATACATTATTTACATGACAATAAAACTAAAGAAGATGCCATCAGAGAGCAGACAGATAAACTTGATTTACATGGCAGAGATTTAAGTTATTCTGATTTTTCTGGTTCAACATTTATAAATGTTAACTTAGAAGGAGCAAACCTTCAAGGGTCTGAATTAGTTTTGACAAGACTTCAAGGGTCTGATTTACGTGGTGCAAACCTTCAATGGGCTAATTTATATGCGGCAAACCTTAAAGGGGCTAACTTAGTTTGGGCAAGACTTCAAGGAACTTATTTATATGGGGTAAACCTTCAAGGGGCTAATTTATATGATGCAGTTTTATATTGTTCTGATATTGATAATACAACAATTCTTAAGGGTATCTATTATCATAAAGATTATGTCTTCGATATATTGCCTGCAGGGTACCTCTATACTGCTACCATAAAGGAGTGGACATCCCAAAGGAGTAGAGGTTAAACTCTCTGCATGGCGGAGATCAACACCTTAAAGTAAGGAGCAAGAGCAAATGGGACAGAGAAGATGGTCAGCAGACGAG
>JADFXO010000125.1 GCA_015233485.1 Nitrospirota bacterium | reverse complement strand
TCTAAAGGTAGTCTGTCCGATAGACATAGCAAGAGAGAATTGAAGGAAAGTAGCGTCAAAATAAAAAATTGAGATGCTCACACCCATGTCTTGTTCATTTTGAGACATTGTCTCTGATTTTATAGAGTGCCTGACGATAACTTTTCTGAATCAATATGCTGCGGTTGTCTAAGAGATTGGAGCTACTCAATCGGAACATAATTTCTGATGAAACAAGTAGCCTCAAAAACACCTGGTGACGGTCTGGTGACGGTATTATTGAGGGGTACGAGAAGATAAGTGCTTGATATATAAGGACAATATGGCGGGAGCGTGTGGGAATCGAACCCACCCTTCCCGCTTTTGGCAGGAAACACCGGATTTGAAGTCCGGGAGGGACACCAGAACCCCATGCACTCCCATACTGTAACTATTTGATTTCCCATAAGGGTATCATTAAGTATCATCAGGTGTCAAGAGGCCGAATTCAGGACCGGCGCCTCAATAACAGGCCAGGTGATGTCCATTCACCAGCAGTCCCCGTATATCATCAGTTTCAGGCATGTTTCATTGTGAAACACTAAGCGCCGTTATTTTGCTTTAACTATCTTTATAAATCAATTACTTATCGTTAGGCACGATTTATGAGATTATAGTGTTTATGATGAAAACGTATGGAACGATAAATCGAAGGCTGGTGATTATAACGAACGAGCAAGGGGCGGTGGACGAATCCCTTGCCTACATGATGGGGTTTGCCATCAGTATATCGAACGCGCTTGATATTATGATAATTTGCAACGACAGTTCGTTACACCAATTCCTGCAAGGCAAATCAAACGCGGCATCCGCGCTTGACACAATCATAAGCACGGGCAGGAACTACGGCTTTGAGGTCTCCGTAGAGTTATACGCCAGTTCTCACATCCTCACGCTCAAAGACAATATAGACAACAAAAAGGGGTTGAGCATGGTTTTACTCAGCCCCGCGTTGAATAACAATAAGGTCTTAGACCTTAGAAAAATCCTGAAAGAAGTTTCGGTTCCCGTCTGGCAGTATCGAACCCGCAAGGTTGCGCCAGTGCGGGGTAAAAACCCAAAAGGAGGCACAACATGAGTAAGTTAAAGAAGCTGTTAAGTGAGGTTAACAAGCACCTTGAGGCCGCGGCTATGGCCGAGATGAGAGTAGATATAGCACGGGAGACGCTCCTTAACGGTGGCACAGAGAAGGGGAGGTGGCGCATCTCCAAAAACTCCGGTGCCGATAGCAAGGTTACGTTCGATGAGATGCCCTTGATGACAGATGACAGAGCTTACTCAAACAGCTGATTCTATTTCACTAAAGGAGGCAATAAGGATGAACATATATTTACCGGTAGCGCATACCTCGATAAATCTGATGATAATGCTCTCTATAGGAACAGGTATCGGGTTGCTTTCGGGGCTTTTTGGAGTAGGCGGCGGGTTTCTTATTACCCCCGTGCTTATGATGTTCGGGATATCACCGACTGTGGCGGCGGCAAGCGGCGCTAATCAGATGGTAGCGGCGTCAACATCGGCAACTCTGACCCACTGGAAACTTGGAAACGTCGATATGAAAATGGGGATATACCTGCTGGCGGGCAGCTTTCTGGGCGGAGGGCTTGGAGTTCAGGTGGTCAGGATATTAAACGCGATGGGGAATATCGATTTTGTCATTAAACTAACCTACGTCCTCCTTCCATTCACAGTGGGCGGGATTATGCTTGGTGAGAGTTTAAAGAAAAAAAGCCCCGATAAAGGCCATGATGGCAGCGTGCGGCAGTCCGCATTTTCCAGGCTGATGGGAAGTCTTCCCTTTCAAATGGAGT
This sequence comes from Nitrospirota bacterium, assembly GCA_015233485.1. Taxonomy (GTDB): domain Bacteria; phylum Nitrospirota; class Thermodesulfovibrionia; order Thermodesulfovibrionales; family Magnetobacteriaceae; genus Magnetominusculus. The sequence goes on along the minus strand of JADFXO010000125.1, from coordinate 8,250 downwards.
TTGTGAAATCCGGAGTGCGGCATTCGGCAATTTTACCTGTGCTTATTGGGATAATGGTGGGCGTACTGGCTGCCATAATGGGCGTGGGCGGAGGGTTTATCATGGTTCCCATTATGCTTTACATCCTGAAGATGCCGATGAGGGTGATAATCGGAACGAGCGTATTTCAGATACTCTTTACCGTAATCGAGGTAACCTTTCTTCAGTCCTACACAAACCATACGGTTGACTTCGTGTTAGCCCTGGTTATGCTGACAGGCTCAAGCGTAGGGGCTTACATAGGCACCATGTTCAGTGAAAAACTCAACACAGAACAGCTCAAGGTACTCCTTGCGTTATTGATATTATCTGTAGGCGTTAAAATACTGTTTGAACTTATGTCGAAGCCGTCTTTGCTTCTGGCATATTCATTTGGAGGGAAATAATTAATGTGGAGGAAAATAATAATGGGTAAAATACTAACAACGCTGTTAACTGTCCTTGCTTTACTGCTAAGTGTAAATCACGCCAACGCGGCGCTTTCCCTTAGTTTGGATAAAAAACTGATTCCCATAACTACCTTCTACAAGGGTAATGCCTTAAAAATAACCGGCACTGTGGCAAGCGGCGATGATGTGGTAGTGAAAATCACATCCCCCGTTGAAAACGAGTCATTCATGGTTAAGGCGAAGTTCTTCCACCTGTTTTGGATGAATAAGGACAAAATAGATCTTGAAAAAGTAAATAGCGTTTACATGCTGTATAGCTCTGCTGACATAGACGGCATCTTGTCAACAAGCGAAAAAAATAAATATGCGCTTGGATACGAAGCACTCCAGAACAGTGTTGGAATCAGCGGTGCCAGCGATAAGGACTCGCTCTTCAAGGAATTCATAAAGGTGAAAGAGACTGGTAAACTATACTCTGAAACCGGCAATAAAGTTGTCCTTATGCCGTTGCAAAATGGTAATAACTCTTTCTGGTTGACTGTCAATATGCCTTACCAGATGCCGATTGGACGCTATGATGTCGATGTTTACGCGGTTAGGAACCGTTCGGTAGTGCAGAGGTTGTCTGACAAGGTGGAAATCGAACCTGTCGGGGTAGTGCGTGAAATATCGGATATAGCTATGAATCACGGCGGCGTTTATGGGGTGCTTGCCATTATAATTGCCCTTATTGCCGGATACATAGTAACCCCTGTAATAGCAATTACCAAAAGAATGCTGCTTGCGGGCATTATGGCGCCTAAGAGAATCATTAACTTTATGAGCGGACAGCTATCTGCCGTACCTGTGCTTAAAGAGACAGATAAAGCCAAGGAGTAATAATCTTTAAAAGAGGAGAGCAATATGCTGGACAACATAGACATCAGGGAAAGATACAGGATGAAGATGATGGGAGAGGCCAGGTCAATCCTTTTGGCAACGGACGGGTCGGCTTTCAGCACGGGCGCGGTGAGAGAAGCAATAGCATTTTCCCGCGAGTGTAACACCAGGTTGAGGCTCATAAGGGTACTTGAAATCAATCCTGCCTATGAGAGCATGGGGTTTGATTACTCGGCAGATATGATTAAATTGGTGGAGGAGGAGCTTGAGGCGGTAAGAGAAGATGCGGCCATGAATAACGTGGAATGCACGACGACGATAAAACGTGCCGAACGGGTGCATGAGGCAATAATAGAGGAGGCGGAAAGGCACAAAACCGATATAATCATCATGGGACGGCGCGGCATGACGGGCTTAAAAAAGTTCATCATGGGCAGCGTAACGGCAAAAGTAATAGCCAGTACTTCGTCAAAGGTGCTTGTAGTCCCTAAGGATACGCAGCTCAGGGGGGAGACATTGCTGGTAGCCTCAGACGGTTCCCAACACAGCGAAGGCGCGGTGGACGAGGCCATAGATATGGCAAGCCGCTGCCCAACGGTCAAGACACTATCAGCCGTATGCGTAGTCCCCGATAAGGGCAAGATAGGCGAGGCAACAGACATTTTAACCAAAATAACAGCTAAGGCCAACGCCAAAGGGGTAAAAGTAGAGACGTTTCCGCTCATAGGGCAGCCGTATAAGACATTGGTCAATGCCTCCTTAGAGATGGGGGCAGATATTATTATAATGGGCAACTATGGCAGCACAGGGCTGGCGAGTGTCTTCATGGGAAGCGTTGCGGAAAGGGTTATCGCCCTTAGCATGTGTGCGGTTCTGGTCGTTAAAAAAAGCATGAATTGACAGCGGCGCAGCCTTTAGCCGGAGTACGGAAGCCGCCAACGAGCGGCAGCTCAAATTCAACAGATAAAACGTGTGCGTGATTACGGGGTGAAGGGGGGTTACCCCCCTTCGTTTTTAATCCTTTTATTCTATTGAGCCCGTCAGCTTATAATGTTTGATGCAGAGATTTGTATATTTAGTAGTCGTATTTCTAAGTCTGTCGACCAGTGCCCTGAGAATTATTCGAAAATCCTCGGAGGTCTTGTTTATCTCGGAATCGAGATAGTCCTTATCGAAAAGCCCCACCTTCACTTGCCCTACGGCCACAGCGGACGCGGAACGCGGCTGTCTGTCAATTAAACTCATGTGCCCGAAGATGTCCCCCTTTTCCAACTCTGTTATCGTTATGACCACATTGTCAATTTTGACCTTTATAGCCACCTGCCCGGACATTATCACATAGGTGCCTTCGCCGTGCGTACCTTCTTTTATTATCGACTGCCCGTCTTCATATGTCTCGGTTACCGCTATCTTTTTCATCGCTGCCTCCGGTTAGTAAAGAAATACCTTTTAATAAATTATAATCGAATACTGTCCTTTCTTTCCACTAATTCTGTTTTATGAGGTAGTGTTTTTTATAAAAATCGAAAAGGCCTTTGTAAAAGTTTATCTTCTTCCTGAATCCAAGGCGGTTTACTGATACGCCTTCGTGGTGAATTGCCCTTGCGGCATGGCAGAGGGCAATCGTAAATTTTGTATCCTTGTACAGCCGGTAACACCAGTCGACATCGTTAAAAAAGATAGGAAAGCCCTCATCTAATGCGCCAACCTCATCCCAGCATTCCCTTTTGATAAGAAGCGCCGAGGCCATAGGCTGAGGCACTTCACACAGGCAGTGATGCTCCTCTTGTGTCAGCTTCCATTTCCTGAACCGCCCAAGCCGCAACACGCCAAATTGCTCCAAAATCAATGCCGCTGGCGATGGGAAACGCCGGCATGATATCTGAAATCCACCATCCGGATAGTACAAAAGCGGGGCAGCGGCACCTGCACGCTGGTTGTCTTTCAGGCAGTTATACAGCCCCTGCAGACAGTCTGGGAAGAGTCTTACGTCATTGTTTAAAAGAAAAATCATCTGTCCGCCTGACAGCGACACCCCAAGGTTGGTCGCCATTGCGTAACCAACATTGCTCTGGCTGCAATGGCAAATCACATCGGGGTGAGCGTCTTTGACAAATGCCGCGCTGCCGTCCTCTGAGGCATTATCTATAACGATTATCTCCTTTTCAAAATCCCCCGTTAATGCCTTTATAGATGTGATACACTCGTGGAGGAGCTGCTTATGGTTCCAATTCGGGATAATGAACGAAACTCGCACGGGGTTTTTCACTTGCCGATTCGTAGAGTGTTCTTTATGCGGTTCTTTAGTTCAGGGTTATTCTTAAAGAGGAGTTTCCCTGCCGAGTGCCTGATTTTTCTCCATACGCCTGCCATGTCTTTTTGCAAAAGCATATAGGAATATGTCGCCTTAATCATGCCAAGTTCATCTGTAAGGCCGTCTTTTTCGTCAGTCAACATGTGTTTTTCTTCGGTAAGGGCGTTTCTCTCGTTCGTCAGATTGCAGATGGAATCGTCCCTTTCACGGATGGCGGCATTTTTATCGCTTATTACATTGTGAAGATTCTTGATCTCCCCAGCCCTTTCCACATCAAGGTGGTGGAGCGACAATATCTCTTTAAATACGCTATAGGGGTCATCCATTTTGTTTATGTCGTACTTTGATTCGATGCCCATGTGGGTGAGTTCCACGATGCCTTCCGAAGAAATTCTTAGTCCTGTAAAAGGCGGAAGGAAGTAAATCTTTTTTTTCTTAGGGTCTTCCAATGAATCGAAAAATTCGTCGTATTCAGTTTTTTTGCCGTAATCGACATACATCCACTTATGAGGAAATTCGTACAGGGTCTCCCATAGGGTGTTGCGCCTGTCTTCCGTTATTTCATTGTCTTTTATCCAGTCCTTGCCGATGTGCGGCATCGGGACAAATATCCTTAGTTCATTCATTGTAGACAGATAATTAACCGCGCAGTCCTCTATCAATTTGGGTATTTCGTCTACATTGTGCCTGTTCAGAATGGTTATGTACCTAAGTGGAGGGGCGTTGGGGTTTGCTGAAAAGGCCTCTGTCAGGCATCTGAGGTTATCATAGAACACATCAAACCGCGCCCCCCTGCGCAGGCTCTCAAATACCTGGGGATTTAAAGAATCCAATGATATATTTATGTAGTTAAAGCCGCTGTTGCTCAACCCTTCTATTACATCGTCCGAGAGTTTTTTCGATAAATTCGTCGTAAACAAGACCTTCTTCCTGTGCTCATCGGGTATCATTTTAATTATTGACACGAAATCGGGATGAATTGTTGGCTCGAAATAACAGGACAGGTAAAAACTATTTAAAAGCGGCAGGAGCGTCAATATCTTCCCGAACGTTTTCTCGCTAACCGGCACATTGCCGTGTATCGTCGACCAGTCGTTTATACAAAACGGGCATCTCAAATTGCAATTGCCCGTTATATCAAAAAACGATAAATCGTATTTGTCCTGATTATCTGGCATTTCTAAGTTGCCTCCTCATAAGGATTAAAGACGAAGGGGGATTATCCCCCCGTTGGCGGCTTCGGTACTCCGGCTAAAAGGTATCACCTACGAAAATCGATGTCTTGGACTCAATGACATATGCCGTTGCGGTATTTTTCTGTGTAGAGAGTATTTTTATCCTTCCAACAGGCGATATGGGTTTTGTCGTTGACATGACCGTAAACATATCGCCGGACTTTAGGCCGTCGTCGGTGCCCTTGTCAACATAGAGGATTTGGTACTGGGCGCCTAGTAAATGCATCGGCAGGACTTTCATTATCAAACCGTTGATGCCGGGCTTGAGAGTGTCGCTGTCTTCCGGGCGCTGGAAGACATAAGAGGGTATAATCGGCTGCTTGAGGGCTATCTCTCTGGTAGATTCCGTGATGATTGCCTTTTTATAACCGGCCTCCTGGCCTATTAACCGCAGCTGCCCAATAATTGTGATTAGCTTCCCCATATTTTTTCCGGTCTTTGGATGTTTGACCGTATCACCTATCTCGACGATGAAGTAATCTGTGAATTGGTCTGCGTAATCCTGGCTGATATTCACATAGACATAGTCATTTTTGCCAAAGAGGAGACGTTCGGAGCCTGGCGCAGGGGCAGCCACAATCTTTCCGTAAACCTTCAGCTTATCCGCAATAAAACCGCCCGACTTGAACAGGTCATTCTCAAGTGTGCTGCGGCTGCCCGGTTTAATTACTACAGTTTCCGGCCTACCGCCGTCCACGCTGTCTGGCGGCGCAGCGCCGTCCACAGCGAACGCCCGGCTGTGCATAGACAGCGCCAACACTAAACACGCAAACAGAAGCCTATAATTTACCAATATGATTCACTTAGACAGACTATTTTTTATTTACCGCTTCCTTAAATGCCATGCCTGGGACAAACTTAGGAACGCTGGCCGCAGGTATCTTGATTACGTCGCCCGTTCTGGGGTTACGGCCATCTCTTGCTTTCCTCAACGAAACTGAAAACGTACCGAACCCTACGAGGGTCAGTTTCTGACCGTGTTTCAATGTGTCAATGATGGCCGCAATAGCCGCGTCAAGCGCCCTGCCGGCGTCTGCTTTCGACAAGTTTGCATCTTTTGCCACCTTCTCTATCAGTTCTACTTTACTCATATATTCCTACCTCCCAAAGTTAACCCGAATTACAAACCTAATATATTTAGGCCTAATAAGCCAAACAGCTCTACACCCTGCGCCCCTTTGTCTCAACTCAGCCTCAATAAGTGCCGCTGTCCTGACAACAGGGTGGCGCGTTTCGTGGTAATCATACTATAAATAATAATAAAATGCAAGAAATATTTTAGTCCCAAAAATGCCGATAGAAACAACTGGAGTCAGACGGAGGCTTGAGGGCGTAGTCCTGTTTAAGACAAACGCCCCCTCTTGATTTATATTACCACGTAATGATTTTATCGCTTGAGACGGCCTCGCCGATTATCTTGTCGTAGTCTTTATCGGTTCTCATGTCTATGACCGTCACATCGGCGAGTGTCTTCTGCACATCTATGATGGTCTTAGCAGTTTTGTCCGGTTCCTGCTTCAGTAAAAATAAGACTTTTGTCATGTTACCTCCTTTTTGATTCCCCTAATAGGCAAGGATGTTGTCGTAGTCGAGGAGTTTTTTGGCGATGTCTTCGGTGGAGCAATACCCGATTCCCTCGTAATCCCTGATATTCGTGCACAACGCCAATTCCATTTCCTTTATCATGTCGAGGTTCATGTCGTTTTCCTCGCCAGACTCTATTTTCTTGTCCAGAATGAATACGTCTATGATGTCGTCCATAACGGTTATGCCAACGCTCATTCTGAGGGCCTCACCCTGCCTGTCTCTTACCAGCACTGCTATCTTTTTCGGCATATAGTTCTCCTTAGCTTTGTGTTATATTAGGATTACCTTGTCGGCGTCCTGATTCATAACGGAGTTTTGGTATTGGCTTCCAGCAGCGCAACCCTTAGGGATTTCGGTGACGTTCCTAAGCTTCGCGCTATGGTCACAGAGGCTCATCGTCACGCCGTTTAAACTCATCAGCGCCACGATGTCCTTGTCCTGAGAATGCCTCGTGCCGTCGTCCATCATAAAAAGGATAACGTTTAACCCTTTTTTGACGGCTGCCTTTGTCAGGCCGATTATGTCATCTTTATAACCGTCTCTTGTTATCAAAAACCCGATTGTCATTGTTCAACCCTCCTGTTTTAGTGTTATTAGCCATCTTATTCTGGCTTATTCTCTATTGTTCTGGCACAGCCATTTTAGAAGATGGTTATTTTAAAAAGGAAAATCCTTCTTATACAACGTAAAGTTTGTATCTATCGACTTATCGCCGGCATCTTTCAGGGCACGGTATTTTTCTAACGCCTGAGATGGAAAAAGGCGGTAGATTATCTCCACCGAGACAGATTTAACGCCGCCGTTTGGGATTGGATAAGAAAATGTACGCGTCTCGGCGCTTTTCAGCCTTGTGTCCAATGCAATCTCTTGCGCCTTCCATGCCGGTACGCCAACTTCGCCTCCGCCTTTGAAGGACTTCATAAATACGGCCTTCTTGTCTTCCATTGGATTTACCTCATAATTTCTGAAGACGGCCTTCTTGCCGTCGTCGTAAGCCGCCACCTTTAAGTACGCCATGCGCATCGGCATTGTCGAAGGAAAGTCGTGAGATGTCTTGTTTGTGATTTCTATGTCAATGGTATTGCCATTGTCTGTTTTGTTGATTTTAACGTTGACACTGACTGCCCTGCACAGCATCACAAGACTGTGGCCGCCTGCCATCTCGTGTGAGGCGTGGGTGGTCTTTGCTGATTCAGTTGAGGGCGGCCCTTCCTTTCTCTCCATATGGCAGGCGATACAATTGCCCCGGCCTTCCTCTTTCATTGAACATATCGCAACGCCGTCCTGATTATTCATGTGGCTGTGGCAGCCCATACAGATTTCACCGCTTGCAAACAGCTGGCTTACCCCAACGCCGTGAGGCGCCTTCTCAGATGGATTCGATGAGATGTACGCGCCATCTTTATTGATTGTAAAGCTATTTCTGTTTTTCCCCTCCACTACCGTCTCAACACGGTGGCAAAATGCGCATCCAACGCCCTCGTCCTCTCTCCAGAGGTTCTCGTTCGGTTTGTCCGTCCCGTCCATGAGTTCTTTGACATTATCTGCCATTGGCATGTGGCATGTCGCGCAGTGATAGCTGCCCTCTTTCCCCGCAGCTTTCATATCGTCAAGAAACGCCCCATACATTGCCCTGTGCGCGGCGTCTTTGTGTACGGAAGATATGGCATGAATCGAACTCTCCCACTCCTTATACACCGCAGGGTGGCACGCAGAACACCTTCTTGACTTCTCGTAAGGCGCCGCCCCTTCCGGGACGCCGTGCGCTGCAAGTATCGCAGGGAACACGGCCACCGCCGCCAGCATA
>JADFXO010000124.1 GCA_015233485.1 Nitrospirota bacterium | reverse complement strand
AAGTCCCTCGCCGACCCTTATAGAGCCCTTTTTCCCCAGGGAGAGTATCCTGCTGTCGGGTTTTATCCATGATATGTCGCCAGTGGCCATTAAGAGGGCCTTAGAATCTTTAAATCCAACTATTTCGGCGTCTATCGGCATCTGGGTGTCCGAATAAATCCTGCATGCCTCGCCCACGCTTGCCTTCAGGCCTGTGGCCTTTATCATGATACCGGTTATCTCCGTGATTCTGCCGTAAACCCTCATGGGTTCCGACTGCTCTGCCGCCTTTATATAGGTCGAGAGATCAATGGGCTGCAAGATTATGCCTCATATCTTCCAGTGTGTTTATCAGAAGTTCATCAATATTTATTACCACCTCTTCCATAGGGCCAACCACTAAAGGGCCTTTTACCGGCAGAGAGGGGTCTATGTCCAGTACCACGTCATGGTGCAGCTCAAGAAACTCAGGCATTTTCGTTTGAAACAACTCATGCAGAGACGGGTGAATTTTTATAGTAATCTGGCCCATTTTTTCAAGTCTGTTTATGCCCTCTTTGACAAGTCCGGTAAGAATTTCAGGGTTAATAGAAAGCTCGCTGTAGAGCGCTTTTTTTGCGATGGTTATGGCAAGCGCAAGCAGCTGCGGCTCGGCCTCCCGCATCTGCCTTTCCCTTAATTCCCCAAGCTGCGCTATCATACCGCTGAGTTGCCCTATCAACATGACCGCCTTTTCCTCAAAGGACTTATTGCCTTCCACAAGCCCTGCCTGAAAGCCTTGCTCATGAGCGTCTTTTTCTATTTGAACCGCTCTTTGCCTTGCCTCACGCTCAATAGCCTCTATATCTGGCGGGGGGGGGGCAAACTGAGTGGTGATATCATCGAGGCCCCCAACCTCCCCCTCAAAGTCTTCGGGTTCTGTCTCCAGAGAGGGCAGCGTATACCTTTCAGGATTGTAGTTCTTTAATACCTTCCGGCTAAACAAGCGCCTCTTCCTCTCCACTTCCTGGCAACGTTATCTTACCTGCCTCGCTTAGTCTCCTTGTCGCCTTGATGATACTTTGCTGGGCCTTCTCTACCTCTGAGACCCTGACCGGACCTTTTACCTCCATATCTTCTTTGAGTATTTCGGCGGCCCTCTTTGACATGTTTTTAAATACCAAATCTTTCAGCGCGTCAGAGGCAGTCTTCAGCGCCAGCGACAGCTCCTCTGTGCTGACCTCTTTTAGTATCTGCTGAACGTCTCTGTCGGCTATCTTGACAATGTCCTCAAAGACAAACATGAACTGCCTTATAGAGTCGGCAAGTTCGTAGTCATGGCTTTCAATATTTTCTAAAATCAGCTCTTCTGTCGCCTTATCCGTAGAATTAAGTATCTGGGCAACCTTCTTCACGCCGCCCACCTTAATACCCTCAGTCCTTTCAAGGTCAAGTTCGCTCTTGAGCACTTCCTCTATCTCTCCGATTGCATCAGCGGGGATGCCCTCTGTCGTTGCCATTCTCATGGCAACATCGACTTTTAACGATTTTGGCAGTGTCGTCAACACAGTTGCCGCCTGTCCCGGGTCAAGAAGGGTAAGAATAAGGGCAATGGTCTGTGGATGCTCCGTAAGCAGGAAGTTGGTCAGTTTCTTCGCGTCAACTTTCTTCAGCGAGTCAAGCGTTGCCTCCACTGCGGTCTTCTCCATGATCTTTTTTGCGGTCTTTTCGTCCAGGCCCTTAGTCAGCATCTGCCTTACATAATCACCACCGCCTACGAATACCTCTCCCTTCTCGATTTTCGTAAATGCCTCTTTGAAGACTGATTTTATCTCATCCTCTTTCAGCGATTTAATCTTTGACATCATCGAACTAACCTTGCCGATGTCCTTAAAATCCATGCTTTTTAGTACCGCCGCAGCGGCGTCTTCCCCGATTGCCGTGAGAAAAATCGCGGCTTTTTCTGAACCGGTCAGTTCCATTTCTTATCCTCCATCCACAGTGCCAATCCAGTCTTTTATCATTTCCGCCGCCTGTTGCGGGTGTTCTTTCACCCACTTAGACCACATCTCTCTGTCCTGGGAATTTTTTTCCTTCTTAGTCCCTTGTTTCTCAGGCGTCTGCGGTATGTTTCTCTCCGATTTTGACATTATGTCGGCTCCTCAGTGCCCATCCATTCTTTGATGAGTGTGGCTGCCTGCGAGGGGTTTTCTTTCACCCAGTCCGACCAGCCCGTCATCTCTCTTTTAATGGTCATCTCCTCAGTAGGCGGCATCTTTACACCCTTCTCTTTTCCTGTCAGCGCCTCCCTGGCCTCCTGCTCTCTTTCGGCGGCGGCGATGCCGGCCTTAGAATACGGCAGTTCCTTTACGACCGGCGATGACTCCAGCACCAGAGATTTTACTATCGGCCTGACCACAAATATGATAAACAATAGCGCTAACAGCACAGGCGCCAGATACTTCGCAACCATCACGGCATCCTTGACATAGTCTGTATAGCTCCTCTTAACCGGCAGGATTTCTTCCTTTGGCAGCGGCTCAAAAGGCATATTAATTACCGTTACGTCGTCTCCTCTGGTTTCGGTAAAACCAATGGCCTTCTTCACAAGGTTCTCGTACTGCTTTAACTCGTCCTCCTTGTGCGGGGTATATACGACGTCTTTTGGGTCTTTCGAATCTGCTTTCATCGCATAGACGCCATCGACCAGGACGGCGGCCGTGAGCTTCTTTACACTGCCATAGGGGGCTATGACGTGGCTTGTTGTCTTGCTGATTTCGTTATTTATTGTCTCGCTTTTCTTTCTCATCTGCTGCTGCCCGCCTTGTGTCTGCGGCGTGGTCTTAGCCGGCAGGTTCGATTGAACCCCAACTACACCGGCCGGGGCGGATGTCTGAGAATCCTCAGTTGTCGTCTGTTGGCTTCTTACCACTGAACCGTCAGGGTCGTATGTCTCTTCCGTCTTTTCCGTACGCGAAAAGTCCAGCTCGGAGTGCACCTTTACTTTGACCTTGTCCTTGCCGACTACCGGTTCGAGTATGTCACGAATACTCGCCTCTATATCCTTTTCGTATTTTCGCTGGTACTCCATCTCTGTGCCCGTGAGGCCCATCATTTCGTCAATCGGGCGTGTCAGCATGTTTCCGCTGTTGTCGACAATCGTCACATCGTTGGGATTTAACCCCTCAATACTGCTTGAGACAAGGTGTACGATGCCCTGTATCTGGCCCTGTGTCAGGGATTTTGAGGATTTCAAAGATATAAGTATAGATGCCGTCGGCGGCTGTTTTTCCTTTACAAAAAGGGATTTCTCCGGCATAGCCAGATGAACCCTGGCCCTGTCAACCTCCGCAAGGGCAGATATAGTCCTCGCAAGTTCCCCCTCCAGCGCCCTCTTATAGTTGAGTTTTTGAACGAAGTCGGTTGCCTGAAAGTCCGCCTTATCAAACACCTCAAACCCTATTCCACCGCCCTGGGGAAGCCCCTGGGCAGCCATTTGAAGCCTGAGGTCGTAGACCTTCTCGGCCGGGACCATGATGCTGTTTGACGTAACCTGATATGGTACTTTAAGCTGCTGCAGTTTCTCTACTATCTTTCCCGCGTCACCCTCCGAAAGATTCGAAAACATCACCGCGTAGTTTGTCATCTGAGACCACGAAAACAACAACACTATCGCCGCAATCCCCATCGCCAGCAATAAGCCGATGACTACCTTTTTCTTATTAGACCAGTTTTTTATCGTTTCAATAGTGTTTGCCATATCGCCCTGCGCTTGCATTTTATATTTATTGTTTATAATCCGATCACATGTCTGAGCATAAACGCCTCCCCGTTTCAAACAAGGGCAAGCTCCTCAGAATTTAATCGCAACAACCACTGCCTAAGTCCCGGCCGCTTTAAGCCGCCACGTAACCTGTCTCTATTACTGCGTAACCTGTCTCTACTACTGCGTAACCTGTCTCTACTACTGCGTAACCGGCACGCTGGAAATCACATCACGGTGTGTGCGCTACACCTGCATCCTCATCACGTCGTCGTAGGCGGTGAGCAGCCTGTTTCTCACTTCGAGCATTAACTGAAAAGACATGTCGGCCTTCTGCATTGCCATTACCGCATTAGTTACATCACCGCCTTTAGTAAGGTCTGCCACGGCCTTGTCGGCCTCCTGCTGAATGGCATTGACCTTTGTGAAGGCCTCATTCAGGGCAGCGTCAAAGCCGCCGGCAGTTGAATCGTCAGCGCCCCTATTAGCAGCTCCATTATTAGCAGACCTTAACTGCTGCGGGATTTCAAGGCTCGCGCCGGTTATTTTTATGTCAGACATAAGCTACCTCCCTATTTCCCTATTTCTAACGTTTTAAGGTACATACCCTTAGAGATGTTAAAGGCCGACACGTTGGCCTCGTATGCCCTTGACGCCATCATCATATTTACCATTTCCTCTACTACATTAACATTTGGCATCGCCACATATCCGGCACTATTGGCATCGGGATGCGTGGGGTCGTAAATCAACGTAGGCGGCGTCTGGTCCTCTACTATTTCAGAGACTTTTACGCCATTATTCAACGTGTTTGGGTCTTTATCCACGGGAGCCACCTGAAATGCCACATCCTTTCTCTTATACGGGCCACCCTGGTCTGTCCTTGTCGTGTGCGCGTTTGCCAGATTCGACGCCACGACATTCATTCTCTCACGCTGCGCCTCAAGGGCCGATGCGCTTGTTTTAAAGACTCCGTATAAATCCATCACTAACTCCTTTTGACAGCATTTTTATACCCTTTTTATAGCATTCTTGTACATCGTTATCTTTTCCGATACCAATTTTACAGCCGCCTGGAATTTTAAGCCATTTTCAGTCATCTTCGCCAGTTCCATGTCTACTTCGACATTGTTGCCGTCACCCCATAACAGGGCGTTATCTTCCACCGTCTGGCCAGAGGCAGCCGCCGGCGCACCGTTGCTGAAGTGCATCGGCTTTGTCGCATCCATCTTCAACCGTTGGCCGTCAAAAAATGAACTGAAGTCAACATCCTTCGCCTTATAGTTGGGCGTGTCCGAGTTGGCGATATTCGACGACAACACCCTGTGCCGCAGCGCAGTGGCGTCTATAAACTTCTCTAAGTCTGCAAATCCCTTATCCAATTCCATAACACACTCCTCCAAATCTAAATACCTACCAACAATATCATATCAATAACCATGCCAGCCTTAATAATGAATCTTAATAGTAAACCTATTCTTTATATAATACACTATAACTACCTGTAACTATCGTATATTAATGCCTTACTCATGCCGCGCCCCCAGTCTGGAAGGGGACAACACAGCGTCATATTTCCAACAGTTTACTGTTCATCTGGAAAATTTTTCCCATATTCGCTAAGTTTATTTCTGATAGTCCTTACGTTTACACCAAGTATCTTTGCCGCCTTTGTCTTATTGCCGTTAACATCCCTGAGCGTTTTCATAATGAGGTCTCTCTCCATTTCCTTTATGCCGCGGTTGCTGTTGTCAGGAGATATGCCGGTTTTAAGTTCCGGTGGTGGTTCGTCAAGCATGAAATCCGATATATCGATTAACTTGCCCCTTGAAAGCAGCACTGCGCGGTGCAGGGCGTTTTCCAGTTCTCTGATATTGCCCCGCCACTGATTTCTCAGGAGAAAATTCAGGGCGTCACCTGTCAGCCCTTTGACTTCTTTGTTAAGCAGGGCAGAGAATTTCCTGACAAAGTACTCAGAAAGCGGGGATATATCCTCCGGGCGCTCCCTCAGCGGGGGTACGTGAAGGGGAAAGACGCTGAGTCTGTAGTAGAGGTCTTCTCTGAAATTCCCCTCTGTGGCCTCTTTTCTCAGGTCCCTGTTGGTTGTGGCCAGAACCCTCGTATTGATGGGGATGGTGTGTTTTCCGCCTATCCTGTCGATCTCCCTTTCCTGAAGCACACGCAGGAGTTTGGCCTGAAGGCCCATTGGCATCTCCCCGATCTCGTCAAGAAGGATGGTGCCATCGTTGGCCAGTTCGAATTTGCCGGGTTTTTTATCTGTCGCGCCCGTAAAAGAGCCTTTCTCGTGGCCAAACAGCTCTGACTCCATGAGGTGTTCCGGGATTGCCGCGCAGTTTACGGCAACGAAGGGTTTTGATTTTCTGAGGCTTTGGCTATGTATGTATCTGGCAATCAACTCTTTGCCCGTGCCAGATTCGCCGTATATCAGCACCGTTGTATCGCCTGCGGCGACATCGCGGGTGATTTGTAACAGGCGCACCATCTTAGGGTTGCCCGTGATGATTTCCCTGTCCGCGGCCGAGGCCTCCATAATGGAGCTTATCTTGCCGTTTAGCTTATCGAACGAAAAGGGTTTCATGAGGTAGTCCGTGGCGCCTTCTTTCATCGTCTCCACGGCGTTTTCCACAGTGCCGTAGCCGGTTATGACCAGAACCGGAAGGTTGCCGACACGCCTCCTCACCTCTTTCAGGAATGTGAGGCCGTCCATTCTCGGCATCTTCATATCGGTGATGATCATGGCAAATGGCGTACCTGCCATCTTGCCCAGGGCGTCCTGGCCGTTTTCCGCCACAGTGGCCTCGTAACCCAGCCTTTGTATGGCCTCTCTTAACGCATCTCTCATCTGAGGGTCGTCGTCAACCACTAAAATTGGCTTCATTGCTTTCAATCGGCTCTCCTCATTACTCATTTTAACATAACCGCGGTTATAATTTTAGAGGCAGCACGATTTCAAATGTACTGCCCATTCCCTTTTCGCTCCTTGCCCTGATTATCCCGTCATGGGCCAGCATTATCTTTGAGGCAATGGCAAGCCCAAGTCCTGTGCCTCTTTCCTTTGTGCTGAAAAAGGGATCGAAAATCCTCTCAAGATTTTCATGTTCTATACCCTCGCCGTTGTCCGTAACCTCTACGACAGCGTTGCCGTTTATGCGTTCGTTGATACCGATTTCTCCGGCCTCCCCGGCAGCCTGGATTGCGTTTATAATCACGTTCATAAGCACCTGTTTTAATAGCTCGGCGTCGCCAATGACCTGCGCGCCACGGCACTCGCTCCTCGTAAACCTGATACCGCGCGCCTCTACCAACGGCATCAGCATGAAAATCGTTTCACTCACTACGGAGTTTAAGTTTAGGGTGTGGAAGGCCGGCTTTTGTGATTTCGCGAAAAACAGCATATTTGTGAGTATGTTATTAAGGCTCTTTATCCCTGTGTAGATTCCCTTTGCAAAGCTCGTATGTGGCGAGCTGCCCAGCTCGTTTTCAAGCATACTTGCGTATAACTCTATGCTGCAAAGAGGGCTCCTTATTTCATGCACTATCTGTGCCGCCATCTCGCCCATTGCTATCAGGCGCTTGTTTCGCTCCTGATGGGATTCAAGTTCCTTTATCCTCGTCATATCCTGTATCATTACCACCTGTCCTCTGACACAACCCCTTGGGTCGCTTACGTTTGAGCGGGATATAAACACGTTATGCGTCTTTTTACGCGTCTTTAAAAACGTATCGGCACCATCGCTTTCGAACTTTATTCCAAGTCCGTCAAACGGCCTTCCCATTACGTCTTCTGAACTTAGGCCGACAAGCTTTTCGGCGGCCTTGTTAAACATGGTAATATCCCCGGATGGGTCGATGACGATTATCGATTCGCTCAGGCTCTCCAAAATCCCCTTCAGGTAATCCTCCGCCTCCTCCGTGTTGTATAAGGCCTTTTCTAATTGCCTGTTTTTCTCCTCAAGCTCCTCGGTCAAATACAGTACGCGGTCTTTGAGTTGTTGATACATATGCTCAAGGCTTTGCGACGCGAGCATAAAATTCTGAAAAGCGTCGTTCAGACGTGATATGTCTTCCATTGGCTTTAGCATTTCCATTAGATTTCCTTATAGTTAACTCTATTTTATTAACGTATTACTGTAATTCTTCCAGTTGTTTATCAACGCTGTCTCCCTGGATTATCGACCTTGCAAACTTACTCAACTGAGAGTTTCCCTCGCTGAGTTTCTTCAACGCCTCTTTGCCCTCGGCGCTGTTTAGCATCGTGCCTGTCCTGTACAAAGCCCATTCGTTTGACGGGTCTTTGGCCAGTACCTGCTTATAATAATAAACGGCATCTTCTTTTCTGCCAATCTGGTATAAATTCTCTGCCAAACTCATGGCGTCACCCACATTGGCTCCGAGATTTCTCAATACATGGTCGTAAAAGGCCAGCGCCTTCTCTTTATTCCGGGCGGCGCCTACGGCGTCCCTGAGCATCGGGATATCTTCTCTTTTCAACTGCTTCATGGCCGTCAATCTTTCATACACGCCCTGTAAATCATTGTTTTCGAATAACACCTTTGCCTCAGACCTTAGGATATCGTCTGCCGGAACTTTATACTTCTTCAGTTCGCCGATGTATTTTATGGCCGCGGCCTTGTCGCCCATGTCGGCGTACAGTTGGGAGAGTTCGTAGAGGGCCTTTTGCCTTTGTTCGTCTGAGGAGTTAAGCGAAATCCACTCAAGGACATCTATGTATGGCTTGCCACCACTATCTTTCAATATGCCGGCGGCCTGTAAGATAAGTTTTTCGTGTGCGGTGTCCATAAACATCTTTCCATATTCCTCCCACAATGCCGTGAACTGCTCCTTATCTGATAGGGCTGTGTCGTTCAGAACGGTTTCAAGTTTCAGCAGGGGCTCTTTTGAGTTTGGATGTGCCGCAAACATGGTCTTGAGCATTTTGACTGCCTCCGCAAAATTCTTCTCCTTCAACAGAAGTTCAAAGACGAGCATGTCCCGCTCATCCTTGTCCTTGCCGTCTAAAAAAAGCCTCTTCAGATCGTCGATGGATTTACGCGCCTCTATAAGCTTTCCTGACGCTATCTGCACGCGGGCAAGCTGCATTAAGGCCTTAGGCTTGACGGAGGTGCCCACGGTTTTTGTGTTGACAGCCGCGGTCAAATATTTGGCCGCCGCCTCGTTATTTGAGCTGTCGGCCTCGATTGTGCCGAGGGCAAGGTTGACCTTTTCTTTTAGCTTTACATCGCTTATCGTCCTGTTGTCAGCCATCTGCCGGAGTATCTCTTTGGCCTTTTGCGTGTTGCCCGTCTGGATTAGATTTTCACCGTATAAATAACGTGTCTCTCCGTTTTTGTCCATATAGGCGGAGTCTTGCGCAACCGCCTTGTCATACACCTGCTGAGCCTCGTTTGTCCTGCCAAGCCTCTGGAGCACATTTGCCTTGCCGTAAAGTGCGGCAGAACCATCACCCGCCTTTTCATATGCCAAAAGCGCATCGGATTGATTCTTCGTAATATCAAGGCTCCTTGCAAGATACAGGTAGGCCTTTTCGATATTCCTCGCGTCAGGGAATAGCTTCACAAACTGCCTGAACCCCGACCGGGATTCATAGAAGTAGTTTCTTTCGAAAAACAGCTCTGATTTCCGAAAAAGCGCCTCCTCGCGGATACCGGCGTTTGTGGCACGTGAATAGCTCCTCTTGTATGCGTCTATAGCGCCCAGGATGTTTTTCTGCCTGTCAAGAATTCTCGCGCGGATAAAATTACAGGCAGCTCCGGTCTCTGTGGTATTCATATAACATTCCTTCAGCGCCCACTCTGCGCGCTTGTAGTCCTTCATCTCAAGATACACCCACGCCTGCTTAAGCCCGGGCGTTACCAGCACCTTGCTTATGTCTATGGCATCCACAACCCCCGCGCCAAGCAGCGCTGTGATTACTAATATCGCCTTTATCAGAAATCTTTTCGTCATAATATTGCCACTATTACCTTAGCGGTACCCATACCACAATTATATAGTAGCAAATTACATACCAAGTTGTAAATATTTAATATTAAAGGTTTTATAATGCTGAGTGTCAAAAAACCGACGCTTTGGGGGTTACTTAACCGGCGGTTCGCTTGTCTTTGTGTCGAGGCCCTTTTTCTTGAGTTTCTCCAGAAAGGTAGTCCTGTTCAGCCCAAGCAGCGCCGCCGCCTTACTTTTTACGCCGCCGGCGATTTCCATAGCCTGAACAATGAACGATGTCTCAACGTCATCAAGGTATGCCTGCAAATCCATTCCTTCAGGGGACATCTGATGCAGAGAGAGAGAGGAGGTCTCCACCCGCTGTTTCGTATTAATAAAGAACCGTTC